>JBARBA010000658.1:0-6754 GCA_049792555.1 Anaerolineales bacterium | reverse complement strand
TGTAATCCGTGTCCAAATCGTTCTTTTTGTGCCTTCAAAAGGTCTCCACAGTTAAGTGCGGTCTCACCTGCGTAATCTGTGGATAGATTTTTGCTGTTTCCCATTAAAGGTGGAAGAGCCGTTATTCTTTGCTGCTTTCAATCGCTTGCAAGCGCTGGATTTCGGCCAACACATCTTCGGGCTTGGTTTCCATTTCGAGGTCTGCCAGGTCGCTGTTGGCATGGTCGACGATTGCCAGCTTGTCCTGGATGGCGTCGAGCATTTGCAGGACGCGCGTCAATTCGTGTTCGGTCAGCAGGCCGATGTGCAAGTCCAGATCGGCGCGGCGTTCGGACTCTTCGGCCAGACGGTTTTGACTGATGAGCACAAAGGTTGAAAGGAAGATGGCTTCGAGCGAGACGATCATGGTCAGCAGCCCGTAGGGGAACGGGTCGAAAGCGCGCAAACCGAACCATCCGGCGTTGAGCAGGATCCAGATCCCAAACCAGACGATATGCACGTAAGCGAAAACCATGCGCCCCGAAAAGGAGGTGATGGCGTCTGCAACGCGGCCTTGCAGGCTGCGTTCACGCGCGGCCTTTGTGCGCAGGTGGATGATCGTGCGGATGTTGCGCTCGATGACTTTGCTGAGCGCCGGGTTGTCTTTTGGGGGTTTGGGCTGTTTTTCTTGATCTGCGCGCATGATGTGTGGCCTTTCTGCCGCCCCTGTTTTACACACATGTAAAATCACGACGGAATAAGGCTATCACATTCGCCTTGTAAGTGCAAGGAGAAGTTCGACAAAAAATAAGCCCCTGTTCGCAAGGAAAGGGGCTTGTTTTTGCTGTCTTATGGAGCCGGCGCGGGCCAACGGATTGGGGTTGTACGCACAGGCTGTCCAGACTCTCGCGCAAGAATTGGGCTTGCTGAATTTATTGGAGCATTTGCATGAACGCATCCACTACCTGTGGATCGAAGTGCGTGCCTGATGAACTGCAGATATATTCGCGCACTTTTTCTTCCGCCCAACAGGCGCGATAAGGACGGTCTGAGCATAATGTATCCCACACATCCACCACAGCAAAAATGCGCGCAGCCAGTGGAATCTGGTCGCCTTTTAGTCCGCGGGGATACCCGCTGCCATCCCATTTTTCATGATGGCAGTGGGGAATATGCACCGCTGACCGCAGGTAGTAAATGGGAGAAAGCATTTCGTATGCAAAGATTGGGTGCTTTTTCATGACCGCCCATTCTTCGTCTGTCAGCGAGCCGGCTTTAAGTAGAATCTCGTCCGGCACACTTATCTTGCCGATATCGTGCAACAACGCTCCGCGCCGGATATGCGCCAGTTCTTCATCGCTTACTCCCATGCTATGCGCCAGGCGCAGGGTCATATCCGTCACACGCTGGCTGTGGCCTTCGGCTTCTTTGTTGCGCAGATCGAGCGCGCGTGACCAGCCTTCGATGGTGGCGTCGTAAGCTAAAGTAAGATCAATGTTGGAACGTTTCAGGTTCTCGAATAATTGCGCATCATCCATCGCAGCGGCAGCCTGCCTGGCCAGTGTCATTACCAGCCGTTCGTCTGACAAGGTAAAAGCCTTCGGACGTTCGCTTTCGATGCTAATCACGCCAATGACCCGTGTAGCGATTTTTATCGGCACATACAGGCCGGAGCACAAGCCGGGAAAAGTTTCATAGTAACGCGGATCGCTTTTTAAATCACTGGAACGCAGCGCCTGCCCGTGCTGAACGACCCAGCCGCTCAAACCCTGACTGGGCTGTCGCATGGCCTTAAACCGTTCTTCCGCCGCGCTGCGCTCTTCGGGGCTGTTGAACTGGGGCAAATGAAATGCCAGCAATTCAAGTGTCCCGTCCTCGGGATGGTACAGGCGGATGGCCGTATGATGCCAGTCCTTTTTTTGATCGAGCAGGTCAAGCATCTTTTCCGCAATCGCTTTGGGGTTCATCAGTTGACTGATTTCCATACTGCTTTGATGGAGCACTTCCAATTCATTCAAACGTTGTTGCATTTCTGCTTTGGCTTGCTTTTGCTCGGTGATGAGCGTCAACGTCACCAGCGCTTGTGTTGGCCGGTCTTTTTTATCGCGCGTCAAAATGGCTGCGCGACTTTGAACCCATTCCCAGTTGCCATCTTTATGCTTAAAACGATACTCGATGGCTCGCCGCGTCTCAGCCGGGTCGCCGTTGCGAAGGACTTCCCAATGGGTGGAAACTGCGCCCAGGTCATCAGGATGAACAGCCGTCAGCATTGAATTTTGAGCTTGTAACTCCTGGCGTGAATAGCCACAGAAACCCTGGCGGTTGAAAAATGTCGGACGGCGCTCAGCCAAATCGAGAACATAGATCACATCCGGCGAGTTGTTTACCAGGTTACGAAAACGTTTTTCGCTCTCCTGCAAGGCTTCTTCCATGCGCTTGCGCTCGGTGATGTCTCTGGTAATGCTGAGGATGTGCGGGGCGTTGTTCAACTCGAACACCGCGGCGGACATCAGCCCGCAACGGACGTCCCCATTTTTCGTGCGGAAACAGGCTTCGAAGTCGGCAACTTCGCCGTTTTTCATCAGAGCGCGCATCAACGCTTTTCGATCTTTCGGGGTTGCCCAAATGTTGAGTTCGAGTGAAGTTTTGCCGACGATTTCCTCGGCGCTATAGCCCATAATCTGGCTAAAACCGGCATTGATGGAAACATACATCCCATCCGCAAGGCGATTGATGTTGATGGAATCCGGGCTGGTAAAGAAGGCTTTTCTAAATTTTTCCTCGCTCACCCGCAGCGCATCTTCTGCCTGTTTGCGCTTGGTGATATCGCGCCCGTAGATGTTCACGTAACTCATTCCGGCAACCGGAGCGATGAACATCGAGTAAACCTTCCCGTTGTACTCCACGTCAACAGTTTCGGTTTCCCCGCTCGCAAGCGCTTGAACAGTCAGGTCACGCCAACGCTGGGGCGCAGAATCGCCCACCGCGCATCCCCAATTTTTTAACAGTGCGCCGCTTGCCGCGTTGGCATACATTACGATGCCGTCCTGGCTTAACCGCAGCACAGGGTTGGGGTTTTCAGAGGGGAATTTCGCCAGACTGGTGATTTCGTGCTCGGCGCGCTCGCGCTCGGTGATGTCGCGCACAATGCCTTGCACTCTTCCGTCAGGCAATAGTTTTGCGCTGGTTTCGACCGGCGCCAGCGCGCCATCCTTTCGAATCATTTCTCGCCTAATGGTGATCGTTTTACCCTGCCGAACCTCATCGAACCGCAAGGGTTCACCCGGCGCAAGTTTCGTCACATCGCGGAGTGTCTTTTGGAGAATCTCTTCGCTCGTGTAACCCAACAAGCAGCACCCTGCTGAATTAACTTCGATGAAGCGCCCTTCACTATCCGTGATGAAGATTCCGTCGGCGGCTTGCTCGACCAGCATTCGATAGCGCTCTTCGCTCTCGCGCAGCGCTTTTTCTGAAAGCTTGCGCTCGGTAATATCACGGATATTGCATTGGATCACTTTTTCTTCGCCCACCATGTAAACGTTACTGACGAATTCCACTTGCATCAACCGCCCGTCTTTTGTTTTAAGCGGCAGGTCTTCGTAACGAATGTATTTATTCTCTCGCAATGTTTCGAAGGCATTTTGGCTGGATTCCATATCCTTAAACGCGCCAATTTCCCAGAGTCTCTTTTCGGTAAATTCTTCATGCGAATAGCCCAGCATTTTGATCAAATAGGGGTTGACGTCTTCGATCATTCCCGTCTCGGCGTCCAAAATTAAAATTCCGTCCTGGGCCGCTTCAAACAAGCAGCGATAGCGAAGCTCGGAATTTTTCAGTGACTGCACGCTTAACGCCTTCGTTTCCCTGGCTGTGCTTTTCATAGTATGGATGCCTTTTATGTACTGATCGGTTAGACGCCTCGAATATTACTTTAAACACACCTATACGTATATTTTACAGCAAAATTTTCCAGTTGTAACCATCGGTTGCAGCAATTCTCAGGGTTTTCTTAATTCTTTTGGGAAAACCTTTCGAAAGGAGAAAAGCGCCATAAGAAAATGCCCCCCTCCGCAGCGGAAAGGGGCATCATGTTATCCGGGTATGTGACAGATCGCCATTACGGGGCCGGCGCAGGTGGCGGGTTGGGATTGTACGCGCAAGCTGTCCAGGCTCTCGCGCAAGCGTGGGGCTGCTGAATTTATTGGAGCATTTGCATAAACGCATCCACTACCTGTGGATCGAAATGCGCGCCTGATGAACTGCTGATATATTCACGCGCCTCCTCTTCTGCCCAACGGGCGCGATAAGGACGGTCTGAGCATAATGCGTCCCACACATTCACCACCGCAAAAATGCGCGCCGCCAGTGGGATTTGGACGCCTTTCAAGCCGCGTGGGTACCCGCTGCCATCCCATTTTTCGTGGTGACAGTAGGGAATATCCAGCGCCGGTTGCAGATATTGAATGGGGGAAAGCATTTCGTAGGCAAAAATCGGGTGCTTTTTCATCACCGCCCATTGCTTGTCCGTCAAAGGGCCGGGTTTAAGTAAGATGCGGTCTGGAACACTCATCTTGCCGATATCGTGCAACAACGCTCCACGCCGGATATGCGCCATTTCTTCCTCGCTCACCCCCATGCTTTGCGCCAGGCGCAGGGCCATCTCTGTAACACGCTGGCTATGGCCTTCGTTTTTGTCGCGCAGGTCGAGCGCGCGCGCGCAGTTTTCGATGGTGGCATCGTAAGCAGATGCAAGTTCCGTGTTGGAATGCTTCAGGTGATCGAATAATTGCGCGTCATCCATCGCAGTGGCAGCCTGCCGGGCCAGCGCAATGACCAGCCTTTCATCCATGAGACTAAAAGCCTTGGGCCGTTCGCTTTCGATGCTGATCGCGCCAATGACCCGCTCTGCGATTTTTATGGGCACATAAAGACCGCAGCACACGCCGGAAAAAACTTCGAAATAACGCGGCTCTTTCTTTAAATCGTTGGAACGCAGCGCTTGTCCATTTTGAACGACCCAGCCGCTTAAACCCTGGCTGGGCCGTTGTAAGGTTTTAAATCGTTCTTCCGCCACGCTGCGTTCTTCCTGACTGGCGGATTGGGGCAAATTAAATGCCAGCAATTCAAGTGTGTCGCTTTCGGGGTGATACTGGCGAATGACCGTATGATGCCAGTTCATTTTTTTAGCGAGCAGGTCAAGCATCTTTTCCGCAATCGCTTTGGGAGACATCAGCCGGCTAAACATCATGCTGCTTTCATAGAGCACTTCCAATTCCCTCAAGCGTTGCTGCATTTTTGTTTTGGCTTGCCTTTGCTCGGTGATGAGCGCCAACGTCACCAATACCTGTGTTGGCCGGTCTTCTTGATCGCGCGCCAAAACGGTATAACGACTTTGAACCCACTCCCAGGCGCCGTCTTTGTGCTTAAAGCGATACTCGATGCCTTGTCGCATATCTACCCTGGGGTCGTCTCTAAGAAGCATGTCCCAATGGGTTGAAACTGCGTCAAGATCATCAGGGTGAACAGCGTCCAGAATTAAATTTGAGGCTTGTAACTCCTGGCGCGAATAACCGCAGAACCCCTGGCGGTTGAAAAATACCAGACGGCGCTCAACCACATCCAGCACATAGATCACATCCGGCGAGTTGATGACCATACTACGGAAACGTCTTTCGCGCTCCCGCAACACTTCTTCCGCGCATTTGTACTCGGTAACGTCGCGGATATTGCACTGGATCATTTTTCTGTCACCCTCCAGATAAATGGCGCTGGCAAGTTCCACCCGGATCGACTTCCCATCTTTGGCTTTAAGCGACAAGTCTTCATAGCTGGTGGTTTCATTCTCCAATAATGACTGGAGGATGCCCTGACCGGCTTCAACAGCCTTAAACATCTCAAGCCCCCCAAGTTTTTTGTCTGTAAGCTCTTCGCGCGAGTAACCCAGCATTTTTATCAAACAAGGGTTAACGTCCGCGATCATGCCGGTCTCGGCATCCAGGATTAAAATCCCGTCCCGGGCTGCTTCAAACAGGCAGCGGTAACGAAGCTCGGCATTTTTCAGTAATTGCGTCATTGGCGTCTCCGTTTTCCTGACTGCGCCTTTCATAATTTACAGGCGCAATCTTTATATTGACCAAATATATCGAGCAAAAAGATAACTTATGCATGTCTCAATTGTATAACAATATTTTCCAATTAAAACTATCGGTTTTGGAGGGCGTGATAAATTATCGGGGAAAGTTCGTATCATTTCAATATTCTGGGAAATTGTTGTCAGAAGGTGGTTTCCCCCTGCCGGGGACTACGCGGTACGGCGGCGGGATAGCGCCGCCGCCTACTCAACCACCGATTATTGGTAACTTCTCAGCCGCCAAGAAATAGAACGCGGATTTGGCGGATTGATCTGATTTTCGCGGACGAGTGCCCGTCAGGGTATAAAACCTTAAGAAATCCGTGTGAATCCGCCGCATCAGCGTCATCCGCGTTCTATTCCCTGGCACCGCCCGCCAGGGCAGGTGTGAGCCATAACGGGCAAGAGCCTGAGCAGTCACGATTATTGAGAAGTTACGAAAGTTCCATAAAAAAGCCCCTCTCCGCAAGGGAAAGGGGCTGATCTTTTCGGCTTTATGGGGCCGGCGGGGGCGGCGGGTTGAGATAATACGTTCCGGTTGCCAACAGGGATGGGTCGCCCACCGACTGCGAGGCCTTCATCTGCGCCTGGCGCGCCAGGTTGGTGGCGTCGGCCAGGATTTTCAAGATGTATTCCGGGTTGTGG
>JBARBA010000657.1:0-1552 GCA_049792555.1 Anaerolineales bacterium | reverse complement strand
GCTTCGGGCTAACGCCCTCGCAATGACATATGGAAAGGAACATTTATGCCATCATCCATCGAAATCGGACGCCTGTTACGCGCCGGGACAACCGGCTTCATCGTCGGCTGCTCGGTCTCGCAGTTCGAGGCCCCGGCTTTTGGAGCGCTGGTGCGCGCCCCGCTGGGGAACGGCTACCAGGTCTACGGCCTGATCTACGACATCCACATCGACGACGACGGGCTGGTGCGCCAACTCGTCACCGCCGAGCATGTCAGCGCCGAAGTGATGCGCGACAACCGCGAGCGGCGCATCGTGCCGGTCGAAATGTCGGTACTCTCGGTGGGCTACGAGCAAGACGGCAAAATCCAGCATTTGCTGCCGCCGCGCCCGCCGCTCAGCCTGGACGTGATCTACCTGTGCGACGAGGACGACCTGGCGCGTTTCACCAGCGCAGGCCGTTTCGGCTACTTCCGCCACATCCTGCGCGCCAAAGACGCGCCGATTGGCGAAATTTTGGCGGCGCACATCCGGCAGGCCGGGGCGGCGCAAAAACCCGCCTGGAAGGAAACGGCCACGCAGGAGTTGATCACCCTGCTGCGGGACGACTCCCCGACGTTGCTGCGCGTGTTGGGGGCGTTGGGGGAAGTGCGGTAAGCGATAGACCTTAGCCCCTCCCGAAGGGACGCCGGGACAGGTGTGAGCGGAACGACGAGTGGCAGCGAGGAGCGCAGTCGAAGAGCGATTTACAGGCAAAATGCCCTTCGACTGCGCTGCGCTGGGGAACGCGCAGCTCCGCTCAGGGCATAAATGAAAAAGAGACAACCCATGCCATCCCTTGCGCAACGCGCTTTACAGGTACACCAAAAATTGCTCGCATTCTACGGGGAACCCACCTGGCGCAACCCGCTGCCTGCAGTGGACGAGCTTGTTTCGACCATCCTTTCCCAGAACACCAATGACGCCAACCGCGATAGAGCCTTCAACGCTTTGCGCGCGCGCTTCCCCACCTGGGAAGCCGTCCGCGACGCGCCCTCGGCAGATGTGGTCGCAGCCATCCGCCCGGCGGGGCTGGGCAACCAGAAGGGGCCGCGCATCCAGCAGGTGTTAAAAGCCATCAGCGCCGAACGCGGCGACCTGGATTTGTCCTTTTTGATGGATTTGCCGCTTGAGGAAGCCCGCGCCTGGCTGACGAAGTTCAACGGCGTTGGGCCGAAAACCGCGGCGATTGTGCTGTGCTTCTCCCTGGGGCGACCGGCCTTCCCGGTGGATACCCACATCTACCGCGTCACCGGGCGCATTGGCCTCAGGCCGGAAAAGATGAGCGTCGAAGCGGCGCACCCGCACCTTGAGGCCTTGTTCCCTCCTGAAACGTATTATGCCGCGCATTTGAATATCATCCGCCTGGGACGCGAAATCTGTCACGCCCGCAAACCCGTTTGCGCAGCCTGCCCCCTGCGGGATGTTTGCGATTATGGTCGCAGCCAGGAAATTGTTTAAAAAAGTAAGGGCGGGTCTCAGACCCGCCCTTACCAATATTTCTACCAAGAAAGGTGACAGTAGGGGCGGGGCT
>JBARBA010000656.1:0-7405 GCA_049792555.1 Anaerolineales bacterium | reverse complement strand
TTATCTAAACAGTATTGGGTGTAAGCACGTATTTCAACATTTGATAAATCTGGCACCCAGTCTGGGTGCATTTTTCGATAAGTATTCCATTCAGCAGACCTTTCACTGCTTATCAATTGGATTGCTTCTTCTTTTTTCATAAATTGCTCCATGAGCTTTTGTCAGGCGCAGATCAGCTTGGCGAAGGGTGCGGCATTGCGGGGTTTCGACACCTGCACTCCCGAAGGGACGCCGGGGCAGGTGTGCGTTCGATGCAGCGTATGGCGTATGCTTCGACAGGTTCAGGGTGACTTACGAAGGTCTTATCAGCGGCAGATCAACAGCGGACATTCGGCTTCGCGCAGCAGTAAGTTGACCACGCTGCCCAGGATGATTTCCTTGAAGACGTTGCCGCTGTAACCGCCGATCAAAACCAGGTTGATTTGGCGCTCCCGGATGGCTTCCAGGAAGAGTTCCGGCGGGCCGTCGGTAATCACAAAATCGGCCTGGATTTCATGCAGTTCAAGGTAGGCGCGGGCATAGTCCTGCACGGAGGCGTCCAGCCTGCCTCCTTCGGAAAGCGTCAAAACGGTCAACGCGCTGCCCCACTGTTCGGCCAGGTAGGCGGCCACAAACAGCGCTTCCCTGGAGCGCAGGCCGCCGTCGAAGGCTACCAGCGCCTTGTCCATCGGGCTGACATTGCCCGGCACGCTCAGGATTGGGCGGGCGGAACGCAGGATGATCGAACGCAGGCCAGAAGTCAGGCCGGAAAGGCCCGGCTGGGGCGGATGCGATAGGTGCAAGACGATCAGATCGGTCAACAGGGCGCGCTGGCTGACTTGTTCAGAGACCTCGCCTTTGACAATCGCCAGACTGCCCCCCAAACCGGCATCCTGGCAGCGTTTGTTGAAACGCGACTGGATGGCCCTGGCTCTTGGGCTATCCACTTTGGCCCGGGGCGAAACAACGTGCAGGCCGTGCAGGGCGGCTTTCTCCTTCCCGGCGATGAAAAGCGCTTGGTCGAGCGCCTGCCAGCTTTCACGCGCGCCGTTGAGCGGCACCAGGATGTCGTTGAAGAGTTGGTCGGTGTAGCGGTCGAACATCTTCGACTTGCGCCAACTGCCCGGCTCCGAAGCGTCGCTGCCAGCCTGGGGGTTTTCTTCGGACGCCAGGTGCGCCGCAGCCGCCTCGGGGCTGATCGACCAGCCCAGTTCGCTTTCCAGGGCGGCGCGGTGCTTGGAGACCCACAGGTACAGGTCGGTTTCGGTGCGGCCCGGGAACCAGCGCAGCAGCCCGCGTTCGCGGATCGGTTCGACAATCGGGACGTAAAGCGTGTCGTGCCAGTGCGCCACAGCTTCGGGGAAGGATATCTCGCGCTTAAAGTCGATCCCCATGAAATAACGATGCACCTCGATGTGTTCGAGCAGGATGGCATATTGGCCCGGGACGGTGACGCTCAAATCCACGCCGGGGCGCAGGGTTGCAATATTTGTTTTTGCGAGAAAGTCGGCGTATTCCGCCTTGATGATCAAATCGTCGGGCTGGGTATCGGGGGTCAGCGGTATATCCGTCTTGACCTCGATGACGTGCGCCTGGATAAACTCGAAACCCTCCTGGCGGGCCACCGAAACGCGATGATTGCCGTCCAGCACAAAGTAAGCTTCGCCGACCTTATAAACGTCGATCGGCGGCAATCCCATGCCGGCCGGGTCGTCAATCGCCAGTTTGACGCGCGCCCAACGGGTCTGGTCGCTGTCGTTGCGCGGCAGGAAGCTGCGGGTGAAGTCGGTGTAACGTCCCACACTGCCCACGATGGCGTTGACCGGGATTTCCTGCACGCCGCGCTCACTGCGCGCGTTCAGCCTGAGCTTTTGCGCCACTTCATCGTAAGAAAGCAGCTCGTTCGACTTGCCGGTCAGGCGCGAAAGCACTTCCTGCATCAAGCCTTTGACGCGGGCATCGCTAAAATCGCGCAGGGCGTTCTGAAGATTCTGTTCTTTGAAAGACATGCCATCATCTTAATCGGAAAGTGTTGTTTTGGGCAAGAGGGCTTTGGCGCGGAAATGACCCCCGCAAATCACAAAATTTGTGCAATAATAGCGCCATCACCCGACCGAAAATGGAGAAGCGCTATGCCAGACAACCAGGACAATCAGGAAACAGAAGGCGGACAAAACGCCGAAATCGACCCGGAGCTGTGGCTGCAAGTCCTGCTCATGCTGAACGCCGACCCGAGTAAAAAGGAAGAACTGGTGCAGCGCATCTCGCGCAAGACCGGTATGGTCCCGGAAAACGTGGAGAAAATCATGCAGGCCACACTCGAACTCATGTTCAAACTCACACGCGGCAACTAAGCGCCGGGGCTACACCTTGCGGCAGAGCAGCGCCACCCAATCTGCAATTTGGCGCTGCTCGATGAAGGTCAGGCCGTGTTTTTCCGCCGAGGCAATTACATCCGCAGCCTGGTGATCGAGAATGCCCGAAAGGATGATGGCCCCGCCGGGCGCAACCAGGTCGGCCATCCCGGCGTCGAACAGGCGGATGAGCACCGGGGCCAGGATGTTGGCCAGCACCAGCGGCGACTGACTGAACGGGGGAAATTTACCGGCTTTGACTTCTGCGACTGAACCCAACCCCAAGACCAACGCCGCGCTGTCGATACCGTTATTATCGGCGTTTTCGCGGCTGTTTTTCACTGCCGCTTCGTCGATATCCACGCCCAGGGCGCTTCCTGCTCCGAGCTTCAGCGCCGCCACCGAAAGGATGCCCGACCCGCAACCGAGATCAATAACAGACGGTAGACGGTGGACCGTAGACCGTGCCCCCACCGTCCACTGTCCATCGTCTTCGGTCAGGCTCTCCAACAACTCCAGGCACAACTGCGTGGTGGGATGCGTGCCCGTGCCAAAGGCCATGCCGGGGTCGATCTTGATCGGAATGCGCGCCGGTTCGGGCGAATCCATCCAGACCGGCACGATGATCAGCTTTTTGCCAATCGGGATCGGCTGGTAGCGGGTCTTCCAGGCTTCCATCCAGTTCTGGTCGGCAATCGGCGTAAAGGTCGGGGCCGGCAGCGGCTGGATCACACCCAGGTAATAGAGCGACTCTTCGAGCTTCTGGCGCGTTTCGTCCAGGTGTTCGTCGGCAGCCAGGTAAGCGCGCACGGTGATCGGGCCGGTGGGTGTGCCTTCGTCTTCTTCGTCGTTGAAGCGCACGGCCTGTTCGGTCATCACGCCGTTGGGCGCAAAACGCGCCAGCACGTCGGCCACCGCTTCGGCCAGTTCGCCGTTAACGGTCAGGGAAACTTCGAGCCAGTTGTTTGTCATGTCAGCCACTTTATCTCAATCTCGTTTTCCAGAATGTCAAGAATCTTTGTTATGACGGTCGATCCGGGCATTTTCTCTTTCCATGTCTTTTTGGCGTTCTTCGAGTGTGCCTTTTCTTGGCGAAGGATACACTAACTCGCAAGGGAATACAAGTGCCTAAATTTGGCCCGAAAGAGCGGCGAGTAGCCGGGACTTGCGCAAAAGGCGGTGAAGAGACAAACTATAAGGGATTAGTCAAATCCGAATAGGAGTCTCTTCATCCTGAACGAGTCTATCATCATCAGTGACAAAGTACGTGAACAAATTACCGCGAGGGCGGGGTTGGTTGGAATAGGTATCAAGATCAGGCGCGCATCCGTAGCGCCGCAATCCGCCTGGACTTTACAACACAACCCCCGCTTTCCGGGCAGGAAGGCGGGGGTTGTCATTGTGGTTATTTGGGTGACTGCGCAGACTCTTGCCCGTTATGGCTCAAATAGAACGCGGATAACGCAGATGTTGCGGATTCACGCGGATTTCTTAAGGTTTTATCCGCGAAAATCAGATTAATCCGCCGAATCCGCGTTCTATTTCTTGGCGGCTGAGAAGTTACTTATTTGGGCTGTTGGACGCTGGTTTGGCTGTATAATACACATGAAAGCCGAATTGTATGCACACTTTGGAGGCAGACATGCGCACCAACATTATTTTGGATGACAACTTGATCGAACGCGCCCAGAAATTGACCGGCATCAAGACCAAGCGCGAAGTGGTACAGGAGGCCTTGCGCACGCTCATCTTGTTGCGTGAGCAGACTGAAATCCGTCCGCTGCGCGGCAAGTTGAAGTGGGAAGGCGACCTCGACGAGCAGCGCCAGTCGCGCTTTACGGAGCAATAGCCATGCTGGTGGTCGACTCAACCGTTTGGATCGATTATTTCAATGGGGTCGAAAACCCGCAAACCAACTATCTGCACGCCGCCGTTGAGCGCATCCCGATTGTGGTTGGCGATTTGATGCTGGCAGAAGTGCTGCAAGGTTTTCAACAGGACGCCGATTTTGAAAAAGCGCGCCGGGTTTTGAGCAAGTTTTTGCAAGCCAGCCTGGTCGGTCCCGACCAGGCCATCCAGAGCGCCCGCAATTACCGCAAGTTGCGCCAAAAGGGGATTACCGTCCGCAAGACAATCGATAACCTGATCGCCACCTGGTGCATCGAAAACGACCACGAACTATTGCACAACGACAGCGACTTCGACGGCTACGAAAAATACCTGGGGTTGAGAGTGGCGCATCCGTAGCGCCGCAATCCGCCTGGACTTTACAACACAACCCCCGCTTTCCGGGCAGGAAGGCGGGGGTTGCTGTTTGGGATGATGGGGGCGGGTGCTTTTTGTTGTGCGCCGACCCCACGGCGGCGCACAACAGGGGAGCGCACCCCACCCCAACGCCTCAGGAGGTGGGCGTTGTGGTCGTTGTGGGTGTTGCTTTCTTGGCCGGTTTCTTCTTGTCAGACAGGCGCGTGCCGCCGACCAACTGATATTGCGACGAGTCGTCGCCAAAAAGGCCCTTGACGGTGTTGCGCACGCGCTTGACTTTCTCCCACAACTCGCCGTTGTCGGTGTCGCGTTCGTTGCGCTCGTCGATGGCTTGTTTTTCGAGCGCGTCGATCTTGTCTTGCTGCGCGATGGCTTTGTTGACCTCGGCTTCAAGGGCTGCGCAGGTCAGGTCGCCGACCTTGAAATTCTCGTCGAAAGCCTTCCACCCCTGGACGACATCTTTGGCTTGCTCAACGGTATCGAATGGATGTGGCATTTGATTCTCCTTTTGAATGAGGTTGAGGGTGCTTCCCACAAGGAAGCGTACCTTAATTATTGACGAAATACAGCCTTTTTCAAGTGACTGAATTGAAAGTTATCAAGTTTGGAAGCCGAGTCCCCGACTCAAGTTACAAAAGTGACCGGACCCGGAAACCGAGTCACCCAACCCAGGTTACAAAAAGTGACCGGACTCGGCTTCCGAGTCACCCGACTCGGAGACCAAGTGAGTGGACTCGGCTTCCGAGTCACCTAACTCGGTGACAAAGTAAGAAGACTCGGAAGCCGAGTCACATGACTCTGTGGCAAAGTACATGGACTCGAAAGCCGAGTCACCCGACTCGGTGACAAAGTGCGTGGACTCGGAAGCCGAGTCCCCCGACTCGATGACAAAGTACGCGGACTCGGAAGCCGAGTCACCTAACTCTGTAACCAAGTGCGCTGCTTTTAAGCCAGGTGAGCGCGCGCGTCCGGTGCTGGTTTTTACATGCGCCGCGATGGCTTGTGATTTTAAAGGTTCAATGTCAACGCGCCAGTCGTGAACCTGGATATGGTAACGCTTAATGACTTGCCTGGAAAAAAAATAAATATGAGCCGGACAATTTATCCGGCTCATGGGCGTAAGCGTGGGGCGCTGGTCTGGATGTGCGCCTGCCAGGTAGACCAGCGCCCAAAACGAGGCTATTTATGTCGGCGTGGCGGTTCTTGTTGGCGTCTTCGTAATAGTTGGTGTCCAGGTCTTTGTTGGCGTTGGCGTAATGGTTGGCGTAAGCGTTCTTGTGGCCGTCTTGGTGGGGGTTTGTGTGATGGTCGGTGTCATCGTTCTGGTTGGCGTTTTCGTCACCGTTGGCGTAATAGTCGGTGTGGCCGTCACGGTGGGGGTTCGTGTGATGGTCAGTGTCATCGTCTTGGTTGACGTTTTCGTGGGTGTTTGTGTAACGGTCGGCGTCACCGTCGGCGTTTTGGTAATGGTGGGCGTTGGCGTCCGCGTGGCAGTCACAGTGGGGGTTCGTGTGACTGTTGGCGTCAGCGTCACCGTTTTGGTCGGCGTCATCGTCGGCGTCATTGTTCCCGTAGGGGAGGCAGTAGCGGTCAAGGTCGGCGTCATCGTTATCGTAGGCGTTGCAGTGGCTGTCGGAGGCAGACCACTTAACGGCGGGTATAGCTGCTCCATCGGCACCGGCTCAAAAGGAATATCGTTAGAGATGCTCTTCCAGTAAAACCCTACTCTTGCTTCGTCGCTGTTGTCATAGAGTTCTATTTTGACATTGTACTTCTGCCCGGCAGTCAACATCAATGGCGTTGCGTCGTGCCAATCCAGCGTCGGCGCATCCCAATCGTCTATCAGCAGTTGGTTGTCAACCCACAAGCGGATACCGTCGCCTGCGATTACAGAGAAGATATACTCTTCAGACACGCGGGCTTGCACCTGTCCCGTCCAGCGCGCGCTGAAATCGTTGCTGATAATGTCGGGCGCGGGGCTGTCGTCGCCCCAGGAAAAATTCACCTGCGGGTCGAGACGGGAAACATTTGGCGCGCCGCTGACGGTAAAGTTGTTAAAGTATTCGCCCGCCAGGCCGACGCCATCTCCTGGCGGCAGCATGGTAGGCGTCAGGGTTGGAGTGAGTGTCGGCGTTGGGGTGTCTGTGGGGGTGGGGGTAATGGTAGGCGTTTCGGTTACGGTTTCTGTTGCCGTTACAGTTGGCGTACTGGTGAACTGCGCGGGGGTGTAATTTTCGCCGCTGATATCGGCAGTCACGTTGGTATAACTTCGGCTGGGCGGCTCAAAGGTATACCCCGCCAGGGAGGGCGTGACTGCGCCGGACCAGCCGGATGGAACCGATAGTGAAAAATCCCCATTCGCATCGGCTGTGACTGTTTCGGTTGCGCCAGCCACGAGGTAGGTCAGCGTTGCCCCGGGGACGCCGATATTGCCTTGTATGTGAGCTTTTTTCGATATGGTAATGTTTGCGCTGCTGTGATTGCCGTTGCCCAGACCTGCGCCGCCGAGGGGGTTGGAAGCCAGGTCAAGAATGGTATCGTTATCCACCAGGTTAAGCATGATATGGCCATCCCCTGAGCCGGTGGAGACGCCTACAAGACAGAGCTTGACCGTTGTACAACTGACTGGACCGGTGAGGATGGTTGCATCAGAAATGTCGGTGGTCAGGGTAAAGTCACCGGCATCCACGCCGGTAACAGGTTCTGAAAACGAAACCGCAAAGTAGATCGTGTCGTAGTAAGTAGGATCGGGGAAGTCGTTCAGAATGTTTGAAACAGTTGGCGGGGTCTTGTCGATGGTGTAGACC
>JBARBA010000655.1:0-8514 GCA_049792555.1 Anaerolineales bacterium | reverse complement strand
CCTATGGCATCTTCGGGGACGGTTTCTTCATCATCTTCCTCACCGATCAGGGATTCGAGTTTTGCTTTCATCCCTTCGGTTTCTTCCGGCGTAAGGTCCTTGAGCATGTCGCCATGCGCTTCAGCGGCATGCGCCATGGCCAGGGCCATGACTTCTTCTTTCGTTTCTGCGGTTGCGACAAAATCACAATCCATTCCCATATCCTTGCATTCGAACTTCATCATGGAACGCTCCTTTTGGTTGAAAACAGGCGGATAAAAAGATAAGAAGATTGTAGCATCCCTGCATTAGGAACGTGTTATGGTCTCATTAATAGCCGGTTTAAGGATTGTTAACGCCATGAGCACACCGCCAGAGTCGAGGCCATCCATTAAGACGCCGCATGCGAATGCGCGCCTTCCCGGGCTTCGATCAAAAACACCGGGTGGCGCGGCGCTTCGGCCACAAAAGCGTCCAACGGCGCATCGAAGGCAACATCGAAATAAGGCCGCGTGATGGGGACTTCGGTGATGTATTTTTTGAGCACGGGCGCGCTTTCTTGCGGGTTTAGCTCGCGCAGAGACGCGGTTTCACTCTTCCCGGCGCGGAACAAAGTCACTTCACCGGCGGCGCGGGCGTTTTTGACCCAGTTGACCTCGCCGTATGGCGAGACAATCCAACGTTGGCCTTCTGCCTCCATCAATACGACCGGCAGCGTGTAAGCTTTCCCGCTCGCGCGTCCGCGCACGGTCAGCAGGGAATAGTGCGGCATTGACACGCCCCAGCGCAGCAATTGCGCCATGATGCGGTTAACGAAGCGAACGGTGGCGTTGACTTGGTAGGGTTTTGGCATATGGTTATCCTTTGAAGAGTAATTTCAAGATCGTCGGCGCAAGCGCCCCGCCTACCGCCAGGATGCCGTTCAAGCCATGTGAAATCGCCGTCCATTTGGCGGAGCCGGTGCGGTAGGCGATGAAGCCATATACAAGGCCCAGGAACAGGGTGGAAAGGACAAAGCCAAAGACGTTTTCGGCAGGGTAGATGCTTTGCGGGATGAAATGCCAAAGGGCAAAACCAACCGCCGGGTAGATGACTGCCAGCCAGGGATTGCCCGGAAAGGTTTTGACGAATACTCCGCGCCAGAAAATCTCCTCACAAAAACCATTGATGATGGCCGACGGAATGGCAAGCAGGATCAGCGGCAGCGGCGCGGCGACGAATTTGCCCGCGTACATGCCCAGCGCAACCAGCATGACGATCACCCACAGCAATGCGGCCATCCAGTTTTGACGGCTGAAGAGCGGCGCTTGGTCTTTCAACAGGCTGGCAAAGCGATCCCTGCCGGCCAACTGCGCAGGGATTGCCAGCCCGAAAACCAGCCAATAGCAGGCAAAGCCCAACAGGTAGCCCATATCCTTGCCGAACCAGCGCACCGCAACGGTGAAAACCGCGCCCATGACGAGGTAAAGAATAATGGGGAAAACCAGGAAAATGAGTTTACCGGGAGCCGGTTGGTTGGGTGTGTTCATCTGGATATCTGTTTTCATTGCGCTTGCGCAAGCGCCGTGAGCAGCAAAACCAAAACGCCACAGATCGCCATTGCGTTGACGTACCAGCGGAAGCGGGAAATTGCCAGCGCCGCGCCCGTATTCGAATTCATCAACGGCCCAACCCGCAGGATGGCGTTGAACCAGAAGCCCATGGCGATCATGCCGGCCACCAGGAGATGTTTGACCAGCATCATCACGCCCCAAAAGTTGCCGAAATTCCCGATGCCCAAATAGTTCGGGTTGACCAGCATCAGGTAAATGCCGGTGACGATGAAGACGAGCAGCGCCGCATACATCCATGCCCGGCTGCGTTTGGAGATTTCACTGAGCGCCAGGCCGTTTGTCCCAAGCGCAGGCAAACAGATCAACGCCAGCAGCACGAAATAGCCGATGAAGATCACGGTTGCCAGCGCATGGAGCCAGTTGGATAGCGCGATAAGGATGGGTGTCATGAGTTTTGTAATTCCTCTTCCAAAGGTTGGCGATTTCCTCAATAAATCCCGTTTATTCTGCGACGCCTTTGATCAAAATCCAGATGGCAATGACCAATTCAAAGGGGACGTAGGGAACGTAAAAGAAAAACGGAATGGTGTAGCCGAATATCTGCGTCACTGTTCCAACCAGCATCGGAAAGGTTGCGATGAGACCCCAAAGAGACAGGGCGCGCGGCACAACTCCCGATTGGTAGAGCAGGATATAAAAAAGGATTCCGCCCAGGCAAAAGGCCAGCATGTGCAGCGTCGACCCAACAAAATCCATGGATTCAAGCGCCACCTGTCCCATCGCCTGCAAGGCGGGGCTGGCTGCGGCTGCATATTCCTGGCTGATGCGCAAAAGCGAGAAAGCCTCTGCTCGGCTGACGGCCAGCAGCGCAGCTTCCAGGATGTAAAATCCCAGGCCTGTCAGGGCCATTTTTTCGTTCTGTTCCCTCAGGGTAAGAAACAGCATGGCCCCCAAAAAGATGACACCCAGGGCGGTGAGCATATCCAGCAAAATGGTTGCCCTCATCAGCCAGGGATTGTTGGCAATCTTGAGCATCGTTTCGCTGATGCTCCCTGGCACAAGCCATGCCTGACGCAGAAACGCCCCGCTGCTGAAAGAGGTGACGAATTGAAGCAGAAATGCCACGCCTAAAACCCTGGAAGTTTTGTTAACTGCGTTCATTTTTTATCTCCTCTTATTTGTTTGATAGCCGCCATATTCTACCCTGGACGTCGGTTGGCCTCGATTGAAACTGGTTGATCATAATCTTGGGCTTTGGGGCAACAATCTCCCTGTCAAATATGTCGAAGCAAAGATCAAGGTGAACGGAATCCACGTCCCAAGCAGGCTGGCGAACATCTCGAAACTGTGGTTGATCAGCATGGCAACGACGAATACGTCCATTGCGATCACAAAGGTCGTGAAGATGGCCGCTGTTTGCAAGGGTGTAGTGAAGTTAAATTTGCGGAAGTAAACCCACGAGATACCCGCAAAGAAAATTGGCGCGGCAATGGCATGGATGATTAACGCATTGTCCAGTGATGTCACTGCCATGCCAATCCCCATCGTTGCGGCGCACAGCATCCAGCCGACAAAGGCGTGGGCAAAAATAAGAATGGTTTTCACGTCAGGCCTACCCTCCACTGCAAGTTAATGTCTTGTAAATGTTTGGAATGTTCTCACCCATCTGGCGTCTCGTCAAGTTGTTGCGCGTTTCTTATCCTGCGTGTGATGCACCCCCAATTTGTTGTTTACTGTTACGCTTTGGTTTCCTTCTTCAATCGCATAAGCTCAGCGTAAAGCCTGGCGTGATGGACGGCAATCGCAATCTGTGCTGCCGTCACCTGCAAAACGGCAATATCGTCGGGGCTGTAAGCGTTCAGGCGCTCACTTTGGATGTCGAGCACGCCCAGGACATTTTCCTGAAAGATCAAGGGCAGGGCAATTTCAGAAAAAGTGTTGACCAAGCCGGGTGTGGAAACAAATCGATGGCTTTTCCCTGCCAGGTTCTCGCAGACAACTTTCCCGGTCCGGCCTGCCTGCGCAACAGCGCCTTTGTGCGTTACCGGCAGGGTTGTTCCCAACTTTACGGATGTTTTTGTGGCGGCTTCCAGCGCCAACTCGTCGCAAGATTCGTTCATCATCCAAAGACTGACCCAGGGGTAGCTGAATTGGGATTGGAGGATATCCAACACTTGGGGTAACAGCAGTTTTATGTCCAGAACGCTGGTAATTTGCTGAACAATTTTGTTGCTGGTTTCGAGTTGCATGGCGCGCCGGGTCAGGTCCAGGTTGGCGTGGTTAAGTTCTTCCACGGCGGTTTGCAAGCTTTGACGCTGGTTGTCCAGTTGCAGGTTGACTTTTTGGACTTCTTCGTGGAGCCGCGCATTTCCCAACGCGATGGCTGACTGACCGGCAAAAATAGAGGAGGCTTCCACTTCGGCAGCCGTAAAAGGAACAGCCATCAAACGCGAAATGGAAAGCATCCCCAAGACCTTCTCGTTTTGCACGAGCGGAACGCCCAACCAGGAACGGGTGGGTAGCGCGCCGGAGATATGTTGCCAGTCGGGGATTAACAAAGCGTCTTCGACCGGGGCGGGAATGCGCGATTCGATAACGGTTGAGAAGGTGGGGTTATGGTTGATCAGCGTGCGCGCTTCAGCCATGTTGATGCTCGGCGGGTAGCCGCGCGAGGCGGCAAATTCCATCTTGTTGTCATCGCGGCATAATAGAATGGCGGCCCGGCTGTATGGAATGATTGCTTCCATCTGTTCCAGGATTAATGCGAACACTTTGGGCAATTCCAGCGTGCTGGAAAGCGTCTGTCCAATTTCAATTTGTTTTTCGATGACGCGGTTGGCGCTGGCAAGCTGGTCTGATTGAGCCAGCAACAACACGTTGATATCCAGTAAGCGCAGATCATCCTCCCCAAAGGAAACAACCAACGGTTCGTATCTGATATCTGAAGGGCGACTTAAGGCTCTTAAAACCGCTTCGCCAATTTGCGTATCCTTGGGATAAACTGTACTCGACACGTTCAGGTGGGTAAATAGACGCCGGACGGGCCTTTTGAAAAACAGTTCCACCCCGTAAGGGCGTCCCAGCCACTCGAAAATTTTCAAGCGCGATAACACGCCAACAAACGAGCCATCCCGGCGCAAGACGACTCCCGGCAGTTCGGAGTGCTCTTTCAAGCTTTCGACAACTTTTTTAACCGGCGTGGATACATCGACGTCGCATTGCTGGCAAGGTAAATCGCCAATCAACCTGGCTAACATAAAAGGATTGTTCGCGATGGAATTTTTTATTTTCTCAATCGATTGCATGGTGTTCCTACCTTCTTAATGAGAGACGGTCAATCGGCTGGCGCTACCGGCAAGGGCGGGACACTTCGACAAGCTCAACCCATCGGCTCAGTGCAAGCTTCCTGTGCGAGCATCAGGACAACGTGGCGGGAAAAACCGCCAGACGCCGGATAAACCGCTATTCTATATTTTCAATCCATGTTTGTATCTTCTCAAAATTTGGAGGGAATTGTTGTTACAAGTGGTTTCGATACGGCAGCGGGACAGCATCGCTGCCTACTCAACCACCAAATATTGAGAAGTTACCCATGTTTTTACTTTTTGTTCGATCTGGTCGCGCACCTGGCGGAATTTTTCCAATTTTTCATTATCTGCGCCGTCAAATGCGGCAGGGTCCTCGAATGACCAGTGCAGCCGATGATTCACACCAGGCCAAACGGTGGGACAGTTTTTCTCGGCATTATCACAAACGGTAACAAGATATTGAAACAGCACCTTGCCAAGATATGTAGCGACGCCTTTTGAAGTGTGAGCAGACATATCTACCCCAACTTCGTTCATTACTTTGATAGTCAGGGGATTTACTCCTTTTGGTTCCAAACCGGCGCTATAGGCTTCAAAACGCTCACCGGCATATTTATTCAAGAATGCTTCCGCCATCTGACTGCGAGCGGAATTGCCGGTACAGAGAAAGAGAACGCGAGCTTTTGACACAGTAACCTCCAACCAGGGAAACTTCCAAAATCCAGGGATTTCCAAATTCTGAACAAACACAATATTCCAAATTTATTTTACCGGTCAAAGAGGCTTTTTATATTAACAACCAGGTTAATATCTTGTAAACGTTGGGTGAAAAATTCAGGGCATTGATTGCATGATTGCGCCAGCGTCAAAAAACGTTAACCGAACCGTAACCATTGGTTAACACAGTGGATGGTTGAACAAAGTAGAATGAAAATCGGTGAAAAATGGACGTATTCTATGATTTCAACCCAGTGATTAGCGACTCTATGCCCGCAAATGTAGCAGTTGACGAACCTTCCCTGAATGGCACGGTGGGAGCGTTGCCCTACTGGAATATTAGCATGGAGGCTTCCCAAACTGCCAGGAAGCTTCTGAATTTGCTCGATAAAGATGCGCAAATCCCGGGGGTGTTGGTATTCGAGCGCAAAAAGCTGATCGGTTTGATCCCTCGGGAGAAAGTGTACGAAAAAATAGGGCGGCCCTTCGGGGTGGAGTTATATCTTAAGATCAGCGTTAAACAATTTTATGAGGCATTGATGATATCGACCCTGGTTTTACATTCCGACACACTGATCGATGACGCCGTCAAAATGGCATTAATGCGGGATGAACAAACTTTATACGAGCCGATTGTCGTCGCGCATCCAGGCGGCTACCGGGTCATCTCGATGTACCACTTGCTGATGGCGCAACAGGACAAGCTCCAGGATTTATATTCCGAGGTGCGTTACCTGTCGACCAAAGACCCGCTAACGCTTGTCAATAACCGGCGGGGTCTTTTTGACGCCATCAACCAACAATTGGCGACCATTCGTCATTTCAATCTTGAATATGCCGTCCTGATGATCGACATCGACCATTTCAAGAACGTTAATGATCGTTATGGGCACCTGGTTGGCGATGAGATCATTAAGTCCGTCGCGCAAAAGATTTACAACCAGATCCGGGAAAAAGATGTCTTGGGACGCTTTGGCGGGGAAGAGTTCGTTGTCTTTTTGAGGGATATTTCAAGAGAATCGGCTTTCAACCTGGCGGAAGAGTTACGCCGGGAGATTGCAAGTTCGTTCCACGCCATTAATGGGTTTGAGATTCGCGTGACCATCAGCATCGGCATCAGCCACGCAAGGGGGGCGAGCAGCACATTTGACAAGTTGTTAACCGAAGCAGACCGGGCGGTATATGCTGCCAAAAACAAGGGCCGCAACACAGTGTTGCTATGGGAAGAAAACCTGAACCAGCCGCCGGTGGAACGCGAGATACCCGGCGCAATCGAAAGCGCGCCTGCCGGCCAGCCGGGACAAATTCTCGACCAAATCCTGCATGGGTTGCTGCGCATGTTATATTTGCGCGACTATGAAACCGAAGCGCATACGTTGCGCGTCACTGAGATGGCCTTGAACCTGGCAAAAAAGGCGAGGGTTCCCGAAGAAGCGTATGAAGGCATCCGCGTCGGGTCGCTATTGCATGACATAGGAAAAATCGGCATCCCGGATAAAATTTTGCTCAAGCGGGGAAAATTGACAGGCGCCGAATGGGCGATTATGCAAAAACATCCGCAATATGCGCATGACCTGATCGCCCCCATCTCCTACCTTCAGCACGCGCTGGATATTCCTTACTGTCATCACGAATTCTGGAATGGGACGGGCTACCCGAGGGGGTTGCGGGAAGAAGAAATTCCCCTTGCCGCGCGCATTTTCACGATTGCGGATGTTTGGGACGCGCTTTCTTCAGACAGGCCCTATCGGGCAGCCTGGAAAGAAGATGCCGTAAAAGATTTTTTGGCGAAGCAAGCCGGTATTTTGTTCGATTCCACTTTGGTCCCGCTGTTCCTTGAAAGTGTGGATACATTCCCCACCCAGGATGGATAGAACGATTCCTTTCGTACCCCTTATCAAACAGCGCAGCCTGACAAATATCGGAAAACCCGTCCCTGCGCAAGCGCCTGGGCCAGACCCAACGCAACAAACTCATTTACCCAACGTTAACGCCCCGTTCCAGGGGCGTTAACCGTTTAACGCTAGACTTTTAAAGTGAAGAAAAGAAAAGAGGAAAAAATGGGACTCGCTGATTTACACATCCACTCGATTTTCAGCCATGACGGCACCGCCACGGTTCCCGTCATTCTAAAACACGCCAAACGGATTGGCCTGGATATTATCGCCATCACCGACCACGACGTTATCCGCGGATCGTTGCTGGCGGCCGAACTGGCTCCAGAATATGGCATCCAGGCGATACCGGGCATCGAAATCACAACCGCAGAAGGCGACTTGCTGGCGCTGGCGGTGCAAAAATTAATCCCTGCCGGGCTTTCATTGATGGAGACCCTCATGCTGGTGGGCGAACAGGGCGGCTTTTGTATTGCTCCTCACCCCATGTCGGACGGGATCAGGATGCACAGCCTGGGAGCCTTTGCCATTCGCCAGGCGCTGCGCGACCCGGATGCGGCGCGCATCCTGATCGGGATCGAGACCTATAACGCCATGCTGCTCGACCGCGACAGCAACGATGCCGCACGAATCCTGGCCGAGCGTTCAGATATCGCCCAGACCGGTTCGAGCGACGCGCACATTGTGAATGCGGTCGGGCTTGGCGCAACGGTTTTCCCCGGCGATACGGTGTTGCAACTGGCGGCGGCGCTCTGGACGGGCGCAACGCAGGTCAGGAAAGGCCCGGAATGGGGGCCGGTGCGCGTCCTGGGGAGTTGGGCTGCTTGCTCTATGATGAAGAACGCGCGCTTATCCGGCGAGGCTGTTGCCGCCAGGATCGCGCACACAAAGGAGGTTTGGCCATGGAACTTTTCCTGGGTCTCTCGGTAATTGCATTCATTGCGGTGGTGACGATTGACACCGTCCAACAGCGTCGTCAGCACACATTTCACGCCAAAGATTTTGGTTCTCTGAGAATCAGCGCGGCGCCTCCCGTATCTGGGAGCCAGCCCGTAGGTCGGG
>JBARBA010000654.1:0-7116 GCA_049792555.1 Anaerolineales bacterium | reverse complement strand
ATCAAGATCACTCGCTCCGAATCCAACCCATAGCGCCACTCCATCCGATAAGGGATCGAACTCCAAATGAAGCAAACTGCCGAATTCCCCACAAAGGGCTGGTCGGAGGCCAGGGCGGTCATCTTTTCCGGCAGGTTTTCAGCCGTAAAGAGATGGACAAGTTTGTGGTCAAGTGGCAGGTAACGATAGACGCCGGTTTTCAGCCCTTCCACGTGTTGAATGATCAGGTAGGTCTCGAAGGAATGCCGCGAACCGGCGGATGGAACTGTGCGGTAGGTTCCCCAGGAGGGAAATGCCTTGCGCACGCCCTGGGTGGCCCACAGCAGGTACGAGAGTTCCGCCAGCGTAATATCCGCCTCGGAATATTTGCGCCGGCTTTTTCGGTCGGCAATGCAGGTCAGGATGTCGGGCTTTTTGAGAACGGATTTCTCCGGTTGAGGTAAGGCGATCAGCTCGGCGGCCGGGTCGCAGGCTTTTTGCGAGGGCGGCATTGCCAGGCCTTTCATCTGGTCCGAAACCCAGTCGGTTGGCACAGTCAGGCCGCATTTCATGGTCTCGCGCACGGAGCGGACAGCCTCGTCATACTGTTGGGCTTGTTCTTTCGCAACGCGCACAGCCTCCGCTCCGGTATAAACCGGTGTCAGGGCCTCCAGGGCCGGCAGGAAGACTTGCTCATACAGCTTTTGGCGCGCAGCAGTTTTGCTAACCAGCAGCACCATAAGCGCCCATTTCCCGGCTTGCGCCAAGGCTGCGTCGACCGTTGTGAGGCCGTCAGGCGCATCCTCGGCGTTCGTGTGATAAAGGTCCCATTGGAAAGAGGCCGTCTTGTGTTGCCCCGCGCATTCCCGCAGTTTGGGTAATTCAAACATGGGGATGAGTCCCCGCCTGATCTGGTCGACCGTCATGTTCGGAATAGCGCGTTGCAAGAGCATCGCGTGGTCACTGGCGCGCACCCATAGGCCAACATCCGGCCCGGTCCTCCATCCGCCTGGTTTTAGCCCGCTGACGCCTGCGCGGGGATCGGTAAACGATTTCATGGTCATGGAATGCTCCTGGTTTGCTGGTTTATGCCCTACGGGTATTTATTGTCCGCCGTGTGTTCATGGCGCTACTATAGCACAAAAGGACGAATTTGCGCCTGCGAAAACCGGCTTTTAAATGCGTCATCGCCACCCCTTGTGGGAGTGGCGATGACGGTTTATCAGGACTGGTCTTTCAGTGGCAGGCAGGCGGTGATTTACCAGGGCACACCACACAGTATTGTTCTGGTCATGGAGTTGCAGTTGGTGTTTCCGTAGGTGTTACTATTGCAACTGGTGTTCCGGTTGGGAACAAAGTTAAAGATGGCGTTACGGTTGTAGTTGGAAACAAAGTTGGGGAGAGCGCTACCGTTGGCGTTTCTGTTGCTGGTGCAGTTGGGGAGAAAATTGGGGGAAACAAAGTTTCCGTTGGTAGCAGGGCCGGCATTTCTGTTGCTGATGCAGTTGGGATCAAAGTTGGGAACAAAGTTAACGTTGGCGTTTGAATTCCCGTTAGAAATAGTGTAGGGTTGGGGTGTCTGATAAAAAGCAGAGTTGCGGATGGCGTGTGGATTGGAGGCATAGTCGGAGTATTTAACGTGATGGTTGAAGTTGATATTGGAGTGAGAATGGAAGCAATGATATTGTTTGCCCGTTCTTTCTGATTCGATGACGCGCTTGTAGATTGCTTTACCATATTCAGTTGTTCAAGCGCACGTTTATTGTCGCCCTTCGAATTGTAAACAACACCTAACACTACCCGAACTCCAGATGGGTCTTCTCCCTTTGCCTCAATGAGATTGATGGCCTGTGAGTAAGTGTCCACGCTTTCCTGGTAACGTTTGAGGTAAAAAAGCGTATTTCCCAGCCCATAATAGGCAGAAGCGCTGTCGTAGCCGCTCCGAGAAAGCGCCTGCCGGTATTGTGGTTCTGCCTGACTGAATTCTCTCAATCCGTAATAGTAATTGCCTCTGGCTATATAGATGCCCGGATAATCAGGGTCTTGTGTTTCTGCAGCAGAGTAATCATCCAATGCATGTTGGTTATCGCCGAGCACGGTATATGCCCTGCCTCGCATGACATAGAAAATGGACAGTGTTCTCTTTACAGCAACTTCCTGGTCGCTGCCTTTTACCAGATTGGTCGAATCTGGCTCTGTATTCTCGATTGCAAAAGTAAACTCGCGTAGCGCAAGTTCGTAGTCTTGTGTATTTTTTGCTTCTCTGAGATAGATTAGACCGATTGTAAAAGCAGCAATGACTGTGGTGCGGGCTGAAATTTTTGACGGTAGTTCACTGTTGTTTGCCTGATTCAACTCGACATTGAATATCAAGGGGTTTATGTCATACGGCCATGTGGCCTGGTCGGTGAATGTAAAAGAAGGCTCGAATGTATCCTGCGCGAATTCAGGGACATTCCCCCACAAGACAAGCGAAGCTTTTGCAGTTTGTCCCTTTTGGTAAGCTTCATCTTTATTTCTGATGGCGCAGGTTTCCTTAACCTCCACTTTGTCACCAAGAGATGAAGATGCCAGTCGGGTTTTTAGCGCATTCAGTGTTCTTTGGGCAAGCTCGACACCGTTGTGCGTGGATGCTTTATCTAGCCCTTCAGTGAAGTCGCCCACTAAGATTCCAAATTTTTTAGGAGGAATAAACGCATCAGGGATAAAACAGGGCGTCCAAAAGATTGATACCAAAACGAATGTCGAAACAACCAGATTTGTGACGAGCAATCCGCCTGCGGCTATTTTTTGTCTTCTTGTGTAGTAAGGGATTTTAGTATTAGGCAAAAATATACTGGACTTTTTGCGAATCAAAACGAAGAAAAACCCGATAATCGTTCCAACCAATACGATGATTACAAATGTTGCAGTGACGGATGGTTGCGCAAACAACACCAGGCTTTGCGAAATCAACCCAAGCACTTGAACAAGGGTTGCAAAGCCGCTTATTGCTAACAGAATATATTCCCAAAGGCTTTTCCCAGGCGCAGATGTTGACATTTGATTATGCCTCCCGATAGGTTGATTGAGATGTGCTTATGTGATGTGCTGGCTACTGTACCCACTATACAACTTTTTATGGCGCGGTTCATAACAAACGAATAACAGGACTTTTTCTTTAGGCCGCCTCGTTCGTGCCGGGGTCAACACTTCGACAAATTCAGTTCAGCGCTTGGGCAATGACCTTCATCATGTTGCCTCGTCCATCGAATATTCAGGTTCGGAACCCAATCGTTGGAGATATTTTCTCCATCATTTCGGTTCATAACCCAATTGTCGTAACTATTTTCTCCGGCATTCCTGCTCAGAACCCAAATGTCGTAGCTTTTAACTACGCTGCCGTTGCTCTGAGCTATGCCGTCGTCGCTTTAACCGACGACGTTCTCACTTTAACCGACGCCGCCGTCACTTTAACCGACGCCGCCGTCGTTTTGAGTGACGATGTCGTCACTTTAACTGACGACTTTCTCACTTTAACCGACAATGCCGTCACTTTAACCGACGACGCTCTCACTTCGACCGACGCCATTGTCGCTTTAACCGACGACGTTCTTATTTTTATGGCGTCACTGTCGCCATCAAGCACACCGGCAGCGAATCGCTGATGCCGTCCGGGTCGGCGGTCTGGCCGTTCGCGTCGTAGAACTTGACGCAGGATGTTTATTTTTACCGTGACAAGGGCAGCGTATTGTAATAACCCAACAGTTCACCGTCGCTGTTATACCCTACCTGGACAAAAGGGTAACTCATGCCGTCATCCAGGACGGGCTTCGTCCGGTCTTCCCAACGGAAAAAGAAGGTATTGATTTTCGAACCCCCGGCAGGCGTCAAGGCATCCAGATCTACGCCGGGCGAGGCGACGGCAACAAACGCGCGCGCCTTTTTCTCCAGTTCTGCCTGACTGAGCGGCGCAATAGCGGTCAGGCTGGATGTTTGCGGAGGTTCCTTTACATCAATCTCGATGATTTGGTGAGACTTGGTATATACGATGTACACGCGGCTTGACGTTTCGTAAGTCGTCAAGTCAATATCCGAACGATAATAGGGAAATGCGCCAATGTCCGTCAGGGTAACATCTCCCGGCTCCAGACGTTGGATCGCTTGGATATCCAACTTGACCATATCGGGAGACGGCGTCACTTTCAAACTCAGGTAGAGGGCGGAAACTTGATTTGCTTTTTCTTCATCCAGAACATAAGACTCTCCGATCAAAATGGCGGCGAAATCATCGTTTGTTGGAGGATAAAGCGTAACAGTTTCGCCATGCTTCAATTCGTTCGCCTGCCAGGTTGAGAACTCTTCCGTGATTCTATCGGACAACGCCTGCCGCGCTGCCCGATCTGCCGGGAAAGTCGGCGTCGGCGCAAGCGGGTTTTCCCGCAGGCGCAATTCGTAATACTCCTTGTTCAGTTTTGCGATTTGATCCCGCACAAGAGTCTCTTCGTTCATAACTTTTACCTGGGTATCGTTGGTAAATACAAATCCTTTTTCCCCATTCGGTAAAACGGTTTCCACCGTTGTGCCGGTCTTTTGTTCTGCTTCAACGAAAGCATTAAAGTCCGCAGCCTTTTGCTTGATTTCCTGTATGATTTCGGCTTTCCGGTCGGGGGTTGCGCTGGGCGACGGCGCGACGGTAGCCGTTTGCGTCGTTGCAGTTTCAACAGGAGCAATGGGGAGTGCTTGTCCTGAAATGCCACCGGGGGCGCAGGCCGGTAGAAAGGCCACCACAAGCAGCAAGAGAATAGGGATCGATTTGAGTTTCATCCGGGTTTCATCAAAGCCTGCCTTTAGGGGCGCGGCAGCTTTAGCAGATACTCCTTTTCAGATAGTTCGCGCACAACTCCCCCTTTTGAAACATAGGTGTAAAGACACGATGTTTTCCCATTTTCAGTGAACATCAGTCTGAAAAAGGCTTCTTCGTCCGGTCCGCCGATGTCCGTATGCCCTTTACATACAGGAGTGGGAGGATTTCCATCGGAAAAAATCGTCACAGCGCCAATCCTGGTCGAGACCACGCCATCCATGAACGATCCGCCGCGATCATCGAAGCCTTGGGGCAGTTGCAAGGGGGCAACATCCCACTTCCCGCTCATCATTGTATTGTCTTTGCCCGCCAAACCCGTGATCGAAAAGAGCGGTTTGGACATTTTCTGCCTGCTCCCGTAGTAGGTCAAGGCAATTAATTTGCCTTGCTTGAATTCCCGGATCGTCGTGACCCGCGTTTGGCCTTGCGCTTGCTGGTTCGCATCCAAGACGTTCACTTGCTGGATATTATTGTTCATTCCCAAATCGCCCGAAACGGCGCAGATCAACATGATGTACTCGGGCGTGACGAAAATTTGCAACACATCCAGTTTGAAATCCGTGCTGCTTATTATGCTCAGGTTATCCGTCCTTTGCCAGCCGATGAGAGCCGGTTCATGAAGGAGAACCGGCTGCCCGGAGTCAAGAGCAGGCGCAGCGCAGCCCGATAAAAGGGCCGTTACAAGCAGCAAGAAAATACCGATCGATTTGAGTTTCATGGTTTACAGCCTCGCTTTCCTTACGGATTGTTACCAGAGTTTTGAAGATTGCTCTGAGGTGGATTCAATCTGGTCACACGATACGGAGCGTCTTGAACCAGTTGTGTATTTGACCAGAGGGACCAGGTGTTGCCGGTGCTCTTATACATCAGGTTCAACGTTCCCGAAATGCCCATGGCGCTCTTGTTGCTGGTCACTTCTCCGCCAACTTCTATCATGTTCGCAGTGCTAAAACCCGCGTTGATGGTGGCTCTCAGAACTCCGTTGATGTAGACATACCAATTGTTGGCGCCCGCATAGACGATCTTGTAAACATTGTGGGAACTGGTCGCTTCCAAAATCTTTTCGCGGTATCCCGTCCCGTCATTCCAGCCATAATACAGGTAGGTGCCCATCGTCCGGGAATCGGGGGGGTCTTCTTTTGCCCAACCCACCTCGACCCACCTGCTAACGCTGGTGGAAAGCACCCAAAGCGTCTCATCCGAGAAACCGCCGCTGTCGCGCACGGTCGGGTTGGCCCAGTGAATAATGGCCTGCGCGCCCTTGAACGCGCCGGTCATATAGCCGATCCCATACCAGCGATTCTGGGCGGCAACGGTCGTTGCGCCCGAGAGCGTCGAAAGCAAAACCAGGATGCTGATTGCTGAAAACAGATATTTTTTCATGTGTGTGATTCCTCGTCTCTATAAAATATGATTGACCGGCATTTGCCCATTTCCATTTTTACGGCCCCACTGTCGCCATCAAACACACCGGCAGTGAATCGCTGATGCCATCCGGGTCGGCGGTTTGGCCGTCCGCGTCGTAGAGCTTGACGTAGTGGATGGCGGGGAACTGCTTGAGATTGGCGTCGAGCAGGTCGGCCAGGCCGAAGTCGGCGCGCTGGCGCAGGCAGGCGCCTTTGAGATAGACGCGCGCGATGTCGTCGTCGATTTCGACTTTGGTGTAGCCGGTAAAGCCGTCGTACAGGGCGCGGTAGCCGTAATAGGTGTATTCGGTGGAGCCGGGGCCTTTGAAATACTCGTCCAGCACAGAGTTGTAAAGGCTGTAGATCGAGCGCGCATAGCGCACGCCGTTCACCAAATAGGGCGGCTGGTGGATCGAGAGGTGGTAGTTGCTGGCGAAATAAACGTTGAACTTGTTATACAACGGCGTGACGCTCGGCTGGCGCGTCAGCGTGGGGGTGGCGGTGTGCGTGGGCGTGCGCGTCACGGTCGGGGTGGGCGTCAGCGAGGGCGTGGGGGCCGGGTTGTAGCCGGGGTCGAGACACAAGGGCACAGAGTCGCCGCTGCCGTCGGGGTTTTGGGTCTGCCCGGCCTGGTCGTAGACTTTGACATACTGGATGGCGGGATATTGTTTCAGGTTGGCTTGCAGCAGTTGCGCGATGGTGTAATCCACGCGCTGGCGGTTGCAGGTTCCGATCAAATAGACGTTGGCAACGCCGCTGTTGATTTCCAGTTTGCTGAAGGCGCTAAAGCCGTCGTAGACGGTCATGTCGCCGTAGTAGTAGCTCTCGCTGGAACCCGGCCCGGCAAAATAGGCGTTCAACGTGGACATGTAAATATCCAACGAC
>JBARBA010000653.1:0-12306 GCA_049792555.1 Anaerolineales bacterium | reverse complement strand
CGTCTACACCGAGCGGGTGACGATGAGGCAGTACGTGGATATCGAAGGTTCCGGTGAGTTGACCACAAAGATCACCTTCACCGGCAGCACGTCGTGGGATGGTACCAGCAGCACACTGCTGGGCGCGAACAACGCCGAACTGCGCTTTCTGACAGTGGAAAACACCGGCGGCGCTGCGTATGCATTTGCCATTTACAACAGTAGCGCTGCGCCGCGCTTGACCCATGTCACCGCCACTGCATCGGGGGGAACAGAAAGCTACGGCGTGTTCAACTCATCATCCTCACCGACAATGACGAATGTTATCGCCAGCGCTTCGGGAGGAACATACAGCATAGGCGTGCAAAACGTCGAATCTTCGCCGACAATGACCCACGTTATCGCCAGCGCCTCTGGGGGAACGCACAATATGGGCGTAAACAACAACAATCCCTGCTCGCCGATGATGACAGACGTTACCGCCAGCGCATCGGGGGGAACGGACAGCTACGGCGTATACAATGGCTCCGGCTCGCCGACGATGACAAACGTCATCGCCAGCGCCTCGGGAGCAACGATGTACAACGATGGCGTGTTCAACTCATCATCCGCATCACCGACGATGACGAATGTCACCGCCAGCGCCTCGGGGGGAATGTATAGCTATGGTGTGCGCAACTACTCATCCTCAGCGACAATCAACAACAGCGTCATCAGCGCCAGCGGCGGGACCAACAATTACGGCATTTATAACACCACCAACCACCCAGAAATCGCCAGTACTGTGCGGGTGAACAACTCGCAGATCAGCGGTAGTACCAATACCATTGTAAACGATACAAATTTCACCACTCTCATCGGTGGGTCGCAATTGTACGGCGGGCCGGTTGACACTTCTGCTGGCGGCACGCTGACCTGCGCCGGGGTATACGATGAGAACTACACCTTCTATGCCAGCACGTGCCCGTAAGCAGGAGATGCGCCATGAAACGTAAATGGTTTCTCTCTCTCTTGCTGCTCGTCATCGCCGTCGCATTGCTGGGCGTCGTTAGCGTCTACGCTTTGGGAAGCTACAACCTGGACTGGTGGGCGGTGGACGGCGGCGGCGTGACATCCAGCACCGGTGGCAGTTACAGCCTGGGGGCCAGCATCGGCCAGCCCGCCGCAGGAACCTCCGGCGGTGGAACGTACAGCCTGGACGGCGGCTTCTGGGGTGGCGACGCGGCCGCGTCACCTACTCCCACGCCAACCGCAACAGTGACAGATATTTTTACCCCCACTGTAACCATCACACCCACGCAAACTGCAACGTCGACCATCACGCCGACGCGGACCGCTACGCAGACCCGCACCCCCACTCCCGTCACGAAAACTTTCACCTCCATCGCCATTCAAGATGGCTGGATTCTCGAATCATCTGAAACCAGCAACACCGGCGGCTCGCTGAATGTGTCTGCAACGACCTTCCAGCTTGGCGACGACGCATCCAACCGCCAGTACCGGGCCGTGCTCTCGTTCGATACGTCGTCCCTGCCCGATAACGCCGTGATCAAATCAGCGCAGGTCAAGATCATGCAGAGCGGAGCAGTGGTGGGCAAGAACCCGTTCAGCGTGTTGGGCAGCTTGTGGGCCGATATCCGCCAGGGGTTCTTCGGCAGCGCATCCACCCTGCAATTGGGCGATTTCAACGCCGTCGCCTCCGCCGTCAAAGTGGGCGCGTTCAACAAGACGCCCGTGGGCGGCTGGTACACGGACACGCTGAACGCCGCCGGGCTGCTCAAAGTCAACAAAACCGGCCTGACGCAGTTGCGCCTGTACTTTGCCACCGACGATAACAATAATCACATCGCCGACTATATGAAGTTTTTCAGCGGCAACAATCCCGCGAACAAGCCGGTGCTGGTGATTACGTATGTAATGCCGTAGGGTAAAGAAGACCCCGGAGTTCTGCCAGAACTCCGAGGTCTTTTAGTGGTATGAAAGCGCCGTGGGCTATGATGCTGCCCGGTTGATCGTCCGCGCGAAACGAAAATGCCGCCCGTTTGGGCGGCGCTTCGTTTGCGCTGTGTGCTGTGCAGGCTCGCAGGTTTTTGACAAAACTGCTGGTTGACAATCGATAATGAGCTTCTATAATTGAAGTATCGTGATCTTTTTAACGGTATGGGCTGCCTCCCTTGCACCGAAAATGATCTATTCGGCAGCCCCAAAGGAGAGTTGGATGAATACAAAATCGCGCGCCCAATTTGTCAGAACAGCTTTTATTTTAGCAATTGTCTTCATCATGGCGACCTTGAGCGCCCTGCCGGCGCAAACCGCATCAGCCATTGAGGGGGCTACACCCACACCGAAAAGTTCCACCGAAAGAGGAAATCTCCCCACATCCATAAATAGTCTTGCCCTGCGCAATGATGAATTGCTCAACCTGGTGCAAGGCGGCAAGCGTATCCGCGTGATCGTCGCCTTGAACCTCCAGACTCGATCGGAATTGGAGTTGAAAAATCCGGCTGCCGTACAAACACAGCGTAGCGCCATCGCGCAGGCGCAAACCAGCCTGATCATGCAGCTCGTCGGCAGCAACCCGGTCCGGGAAACCGCCTTGTTCGAAACCATCCCGTACGTGGGACTGGAAGTCGATCAAGCGGCGCTTGAACAGTTGCTGGCTTCACCAAAGGTTTCATCGATTACACAAGACACCGAACTGGCTCCAACGCTCGCCAGCACGATCCCGATCATCGGCGCAGATAAAGCCTGGGCCATGGGCTATGAGGGCACCGGTCAGACGGTTGCCATCCTCGATACAGGCGTCGAGGCAAGTCACCCATTCTTCGGCGGGCGGGTGATTGCCGAAGCTTGCTTTTCAGGCAATCTATGCCCGAATGGACAGGCCTCCCAGATGGGGCCAGGAGCCGCTTCCCCGGCATTATGTGACGGCATAGAAGGATGCGATCACGGCACACACGTTGCCGGTATTGCGGCAGGCAGGAATGGCCCTTCTTTCGATGGCGTGGCGCGCGACGCCAACATCATGGCAGTGCAGGTCTTTACGAAGTTTCTCACTCCCGCCGAGTGCGGGGGGCCTTCGTCTTGTGTTACCAGCTATACTTCGGACCAGATGCTGGCTTTGGAGTATGTCTATAACAATCGCGCAACTTACAATATTGCCGCGATCAATCTCAGCCTGGGCGGGGGTTTATACACATCGACCTGCGATTCTTATAATCCCGGCTATACTGCGCTGGTGAACAACCTGCGCGCAGCGGGGATAGCAACCGTGATTGCTTCAGGGAATGACGGCTATGCCAATGCGATCAGTTTCCCGGGCTGTATCTCCAGCGCGGTGACGGTCGGCGCAACGGATGACGCCGATGCGATTGCTTCATTTTCGAATGCGGCCTACTGGCTCGACCTGATGGCTCCCGGCGTATCCGTCACATCTTCAGTTACCGGCGGCGGGTACGACACCAAAAGCGGCACATCTATGGCGACGCCGCACGTGACCGGGGCCTGGGCAATAATGAAGCAGAAGGAGCCATCGGCCACGGTCGATCAGATTCTCCAGGCATTCCAAAATACCGGGCTGCCCATCCCGGATGTCAACGTCACCGCTTCCCGCATCCAGGTTGATATGGCGCTTGGGGCGCTCCAGCCCTGTTATTCCCTGTCCAACATCGTCAACCCGGGCGGGAGCGGCTCGGTCAACGTCAGCCCTGCTTCGAACTGTTTGAACGGGAAGTACCTGAACGGCACAACGGTAACGCTTACGGCCAACGCCAACGCCGGGTATGCTTTCAGCAACTGGTCGGGGAATGCCAGTGGCTCACAAAATCCCATCAATATCACGATGAATGCGAACATGAGCGTAACCGCGAATTTTACACAACTTGCTCCCCCGCCGGTTGGCTTCGCCAAATCCAGCCCGGCCAATGGCGCTGCCGGACAACCTACCAGTTTGAGTCTCAATTGGGGAACCAGCAGCAATGCAACCTCCTACGAGTATTGTTACGATACGACCAACGATAACGCTTGCAGTGCATGGACGAACAACGGAAGTTTGACCAGCGTCGCGCTAAACGGCCTGACCCCCAATACCGCCTATTATTGGCACGCTCGCGCGATCAACTCGAGTGGCGTCACCTACGCGGACGGCGGCAGCAGCGCGGCTTATTGGTCCTTCACCACAGCGTCAATTCCGGGGGCAAGTATTGTTGTCAATAGTTTGGCAGACACAATCGCAGACGACGGACTTTGTACACTGCGCGAAGCCATTACCAACGTCAACAACGCCAATCAGTCCGGCTCAATGGACTGCGCATCGGGTACCGGAGTAAATACGATTACCTTTGCCACGAGCGGAACGATCACGCTCGCCTCAACGTTGCCTGTTATCACCTCTGGAATCATCATTGACGGTGTAGGGCAGACACTTGCCATCAGCGGGAATAATGCCGTGCGTGTGTTCTACGTGGAGAGCACCGGCAATCTGACACTGGACACCATTACGGTGACGAATGCCAGTTTAGGCTCTTATTGGGCCAACGGTGGCGGCATCTACAACAACGGCGGTAGGCTGGCGGTAACCAACAGCACCGTCTCAGGCAACTCGGCCGGCTTCGGCGGCACTGGCGGCGGCATCTACAACAATGGCGGCGCGTTGACGGTGACCAACAGCGCCATCTCCGGCAACTCGTCATACGGCGGCGGCGGCATCTACAATTCATCCGGGGGTATTGTAACGGTGATCAACAGCACCCTCTCCGGCAACTCTGGCAGCGCCGGCAGCAATGACGGCGGCGGCATCTACAATTCATCTGGCGGCACGGTGACGGTGACCAACAGCACCGTCTCCGGCAACTCTGCATACGAAGGCGGGGGCATCATCAATGGTGGTACGCTGACGATGACCAACAGCACCGTCTCCGGCAACTCTGCATCCTTCGGCGGCGCCATCGTCAACGACAGTACGTTGACGGTGACCAACAGCACTTTCTCTGGCAACTCGTCATATAGCGGTTATGGGGGTGGCATCTACAACGAAAGCAATGGCACGATTACTATGACCAACAGCACAGTCTCCGGTAACTCCTGGGACGGCATTTCCAACGGCAGTGGCAGGGTATATCTGGCAGGGATGATCCTGGCCACAAGCGCCAGCGGGGCCAACTGCACCGGCGGCGGAGTGGCCGACGATGGCTATAACCTGTCGGACGACGGGTCGTGCGATTTCAGCAGGACGGGGTCGCAGAACAATGCGGTACTGAGTCTGGGTGCATTGTCCAGCAATGGCGGCCTGACGCAGACCCACTTGCCGGGCGCAGGCAGCGCTGCCATAGACCTGATCCCGGACGGGACGACGGTCAGCAACAATGGCGTGAGTTACACCTGCCACCCGACAGGGGAGTCCTTGGATACCGACCAGCGTGGGCAGCCCCGCCCGGCGACGGCAGGTGGAAATTGCGATGCGGGAGCAGTAGAGTCTGCCGACCTGACAAAAGCTCCAACACTGTTATCGCCGCCCAATGGCTTGGTCATCACAGACAGCACCCCCAGCTTCGACTGGAGCGGCGTGGCGGGCGCCACCCAGTATCAGATCCAGGTGGATAACAATGCGGACTTTTCCAGCCCGGAGATCAATACGATGGTGGCTGCATCAGCCTACACCGCCAGCTTACCTTTGTCTACTGACATCTACTACTGGCATGTGCGGGCCGTCAATGGTGTGACGCAAGGCTACAGCAATTCATGGATGGTGGCCGTCAACACCAGCGGGCCGACAGGCCTCGTCGTTACCACAACCAATGACGAATTGAATACCAATGGCCTGTGTTCGCTGCGCGAAGCCATTATCAATGCCAATAACGATAACCAATCCGGCTCGGTTGACTGCGCGGCGGGTTCTGCCGCCGATACCATCACGTTTGGTGTCAATGGGATCATCACGCTTGGCTCCCAATTGCCAGACATAACGTCAACCATCACCATTAACGGGGCAGGGCAAACGGTAAGCATCAGCGGGAACAATGGCGTGCGCGCGTTCTATGTGGATGGAAGCGGTAACCTGACACTGAACAAGATCACCGTACAGAAGAGCAATGCGGGCAGCCCCAACGGCGATAGCATCTACAATAACGGCGGCATGGTAACGCTGACCAGCAGCACAATCTCTGGTAACTCGACCAACGGCGGCAGCATCTATAATGGCGGCGGCGGCACGCTAAGGTTAACCAACAGCGCGATTTCCAATAACTTAACTGTCGGCAGCAATGGCAACGGCAGCGGCATCTACAACAGCGACGGGACGGTAGTATTAACCGATAGCACAATTTCAGGTAATACAAATAGTTATGGCTCCATCATCAATAATAGCGGCGCGCTGACCGTTACGAACAGCACTTTTTCCAATAATCAAGGTACTCCGCTTACCAATAACGGAGTGCTAACTGTTACCAACGCGACCTTCTACGGGAATATCGGGTTTTATAATGGCGGCATCCACAACTATGGCGCAGGCACAGCCGATATCATCAATAGCACCTTTTCTGCCAATGGAGCAACCTATACCAATTGCGGCAGTGATTGCAGCGGTAGCATCAAAGCTGATGGAATCAGCACCACACTGCGCAACACGATCATTGCAAACAATGCCGGGAGCATAAAGAATTGCAACGGCTCAGTGACCGATGGGGGCCACAATATTGTCGAGGACAACTCATGTGGCTTTACCGGCGGCGTCAACCCGCTGCTTGACCCGTTGCAAAATAACGGCGGCGCCACTTTTACGCTTGCGTTGCGATCGAACAGCCCGGCAATCGACGGCGGTGATCCGGCATTCTGCCCTGCGACCGACCAGCGCGGGTTTATCCGGGTTGGAACTTGTGATATTGGAGCATACGAGTTTGGCTCGATTAACACGCCAACGCCAACCGCTATTTCAACGAGTACCAGCACGTCAACGCCAACGCCGACCGCTACCCCAACGAATACCAGCACGCCAACGCCAACCATCACTTCAATGTCTACAGTTACCTCGACATCGACGCCAACCTTAGCACTTACGCCAACTTTGACGCCTACGCCGATATTGACACCCATGATAACCCCAACACCTACGATAACCCCAACACCCACGCCCATTCTCTTCACCATTTCAGGCAATGCCGGGGTAGCTGGCGCATTGTTAATTTACGCTATCAACGGTATTCCCCTCACTGCTACATCCCTGTCAGACGGCAGTTACTCATTTACGGTGCCGAACCATTGGACAGGCGCGGTTACGCCTTGGAAGTCAGGCGTCGTCTTCACACCTGCCAGCCGCACCTACACCAACGTGACAGCCAACCAGACCGGCCAGGACTATACACTTACACAGACTTACACCTCCATCGCCGCCCAAGATGGGTGGATTCTCGAATCATCTGAAACCAGCAACATCGGCGGCTCGCTAAATGTGTCCGCCGTCACCTTCCAGCTTGGCGACGACGCATCCAACCGCCAGTACCGGGCCGTGCTCTCGTTCGACACGTCGGCCCTGCCCGATAACGCCGTGATCAAATCGGCGCAGGTCAAGATCATGCAGAGCGGCGCGGCGGTGGGCAAGAATCCGTTCAGCGTGTTGGGCAACCTGTGGGCCGACATCCGCCAGGGCTTCTTCGGCAGCGCCAACACCCTGCAATTGGGCGACTTCAACGCCCCCGCGTCCGCCGTCAAAGTGGGCGCGTTCAACAAGACGCCGGTGGGCGGCTGGTACACGGATACCCTGAACGCCGCCGGGCTGCTCAAAGTCAACAAGACCGGCCTGACGCAGTTGCGCCTGTACTTTGCCACCGATGATAATAATAACCACGTCGCCGACTATATGAAGTTTTTCAGCGGCAATAGCGCCGCGAACAAACCGGTGCTGGTGATTACATATGTAATGCCGTAGGGTTAGCCTGAAAGACCTCGGAGTTCGCTTGCCCCCGTATGGGGATGCAGAACTCCGAGGTCTTTTCTACCGCGCGAAACGAAGCGCCGCCCGTTTGGGCGGCGTTTTCGTTTCGGCCAACAGAATGAAAGGTGGCTGGTTGGCGTAAGGGGCTTGCCATCAGGCAGGCCGGTTATTTGGCTTCGATACAGATCAGGTCAAGCGTAGCGGAGCTTCCCTCGCCGCCTATCCAGACATTGAGCGTGAAGGAGTGCGTGCCCTGCCAGCCCATTTCTTCGGCGATATTGGCTTTGTAATCGCCAATGACCTTGATGTCTTTCAGCACATCCTTTACTGCATCGGTTGGTTTTTCTAGAATCTGGAGCGTCACACTTGCGCCCGGGTCGATCTTCGTAATACGGATATGCAGGATGGGATATTGATCGACATTGATCTCGATGAGGTCTGATTCCACCTTGCCGAAGTTCTCGGTGGGATTATTCTCCCTCAGCACGGCCCCCGGTTTCGCATCCTGCCATGTGGCTGAAACTTCGTTCCACATTAAACGATCGAGCGGGCTGAGATTAGCCTGCCAACCAATGGATGGCGTGGTATATGCAACCCAAAGCACGACGATAGCAAGGATGATTGCCGCCAGCGCGACGATTGCCAGCGCCGGGAGCAGCCACACAGGTCGACGGGGCGAGCGCTGGTGTTCCGGTTCTGAACGCACTATATCAAATTGCGGTTTCAGCCGGGCCAGCAGGATTTTCTCTTCCTGCTGATTGATGTTCAGTTCGGCGTGGTTGGCAGCCTTGAGCAAGTTGTTTGCTTCCGGGACGCAATCCAGAACACCCTGCTCATAAAACCACCCAATGATCTCACAGATGCGCTTGCGGGCCTTTGGGCCGTTCAATCGCCTGCCCTGGCACATATGGGCAATGACGGCAGGGTCCTGGCCGATCCCATCGGCCAGCTTGTTTTGGCTTAAACCGCGTTTACGGCTGAGGTGTTGCGTGATGAGATCGCCGAAGGAGTAGTCCATAATGAGTTTCCCAATTGTCAATGAAATTGACAAAAAAAGATGGTGACATTGACACTACAAATTTGCTATCCTGATGTTGGAGCAACTTGCCAGCCTCGATCAGCAGACTGCCAGCTCGCTTTAGAAAGGATGGCGACGTACCCCCAAAAGTGAATATCTTGTTATCCCTGCGCATTTGCCACACCGCTATTGTTTTACGTCTTTTGCTCATGAACGACCAGCCAGCCCGAATGCTGGCTGCGATTATACGTCCAGAGCAATACCACCGTCAATCATCATCCATGAACAAAAAGGAGAACCCCAAAATGAAAAGAACCTTGTTCAACCCTGTCCTTGTTTTAAGCCTGTTGCTGGCTGCCATCGTTGCATTCCTCAATGTAACATCCACGCTGGCGCAGGGCAATAAAGTATCGCTGACCGACAGCAGCACACCTACCCCCACTTCGACGCTCCGTCCTCCGGGATCGGAATTGGACGAGGACGCATCGCTATGGAGCATCTACAACGCAGGCAATGCAACCGGGATCGTGGACAATGTGGCGGACCCATCGCTGGATGGGCGTTCACTGCGCTGCGCCCTCACCGGCGGGGATCCTTACTCTGCCATGCAGTGTTATCGCACCCTGCCGGCGCAACCGGACGCCCGGGTTTTTACGTTGAGCATGTCGTTCTTCTACCGGCCCGCCTCGAGTCCCCAGGCGCTCGAATTTAACATGAGCAAGTGGAATCAAAACAATCGCTATCAATGGGCGTTGCAATGGGACAACGCGGGCGGGACCAAATGGCGCTATTGGGATCCTGCAAATCAGTGGGTCGATCTCGGCGTCTCCGGCCCACTGGCCGCAGAACAATGGCACACCCTGGTACTGCAAGGCGATATACGCAACGGTCAGGTGCATTACAGCCTTTTCATGCTCGATGGGCAGGCGCATGATCTCGATAGCACGGTTGCGCCCGTCTCAACATCCGGCGAGCCTGACCGGCTGACCGTTGCCGTGCAACTGGACGGAAATGATGTCCCAACGCCGTATGAGCTATTTGTCGATCATCTTCTCCTGAATATTGCCGTACCCACCCCCACCTTGTCATCGCTGAAAGAGATCAGCTACTATCCGAAGGACTACGCCTGGGAGCAAATGTGGCTCCAATGGCCCGAAGCGAAAGTCGAGATGGATCAAGACCTCGACCGCATCAAAGCGCTGGGGGTCAACACGGTGCGCATCTTTCTACAGCCGAGTGCTTTTGGCTATCCCGGCGTACCAAACGCCACACAATCAGGTTACTTTGACGAGGCCCTGGCGCTCATCGACGCTCACGGTCTCAAGGCGCACGTGACTTTGTTCGATTGCTGGGGAAGTTGGGCCGACATCAGCGGCAGCGAGACCTGGCTCGCGGCCATTGTCGCCCCGCACAAGGACGATCCACGCATTACCCTATGGGAACTGAAGAACGAAATTATCTTTGACCCATCCAAGCCAGAGTATCAAACGGTTCGGGACTGGTTTCAAGCCTTGTTTCCTTTCCTCAAAGCGCAGGCGGGAAATACCCCGGTCACCGTCTCCGTGTACAATGTCGAATGGCTGGCTGACGTCAAAGCCTTGAGCGGCGCAACCCCGCCGGATATTTACAGCTTGCATTGGTATCCAAACGAGGTCGTATGGACAGACGAATTCCCACGCATCATCGACAGGGCGCATGTATTGATCGACCAGGCCCCTTTGCTGATCGGCGAGTTTGGCCTGAGCACGTATACCTACTCGGACGACCTCCAGGCCGATTTAGTCACGAATGTCCTTTACTACGCCCACCAAAAAGGCATTACAAACTTGGGCTTTTGGACTCTGAACGACTTCCCAACAAACACATTCATATGCTGTGTCATGCCAAAAGCCGAGCAATGGTACTACGGCTTGTATCGCACCGATGGGACGCAAAAACCGGCAGCGCCCATTCTCAAGGCCGCTTTTCAAGGCAACCCGCCGTCCAGCCTAAGCCCCAGGCGCGTGCTTAATAATCTTTCGTTCGAAGATTTGAATCCCTATTCCGGTTATTTGTACTATTGGTGGCCGTGGGATCAAGACTGGACGGGGCAACATTGGGAGGTCCAGGACTGCACGATAGCCCATAGTGGAACCTGCTCCGCCAAACTGCACGGACCGGTCAGTAAGGATGTTGGCTTATACAATATATTAGCCTTTCCGATTGATCCTGGAAAGCTCTATAGTGTGGAAGCATGGGTGCGGACGGAGAACCTGGACGGATCGGCCTGTATCGTCTTTTCCTGGTTTGATCAGTATGGCGCATGGCTATCCAACACAGCGAACTGCGTCACGGACCCCAACCTGGCCAAGTGGACACCAATCCGCATTGTTGATGCGAAGCCAGCGCAGCCGCCGCTCACGGATCGCACGGCTGCCTATGCTGAAGTGTTTGTGCAAGTGACTTCCAGTGATCCAAATTCACTCGTATGGTTTGACGATGTCAAACCGATTCCACTCATCACTTTCGGCCCAGCGCCCACGCCCATCTATCCGGGCGGCAACTTCACCGTTAACGCTACGACGACCAACACCGACAGCGCCGCCCTGACCTACAGCGTCGTCAGCGGCCCTTGCGCACTCGTGGGCAGCGCCACCTTCAGACCCAGCGGCGCAGGCGTGTGTGTTATCAAAGCCAATGGCGCTGCCACAGCCAACTTCGCCGCCGCTTTGCAAACACAGAAGGTTGTTATTGCTATGGAGCGCGTCAAGAACGGCGGTTTCAACGTCTACACCGACGCGCCCAAAATCCCTACATTCTGGGTCAAGAGCGCCACCTTTGCCGCCACCGATGGCAAAGATACGATCATCAAAAAAGAAGGCACAGCCTCTGTAAAGATCGTCGGGGCGGCAGGCAAGGTCAAGACACTGACGCAAACGCTGACCCTCAGTGGCCTGGCCGGCGACAAGTTCACGTTCTCATTCTGGGCCAGGGGCGCGTCCATCCCTGCGGCGGGGCTTTGCCAGGGACAAGTGTTGCTTTATAGCGGAGCCACGTTGAAATTGACCAAAACGGTACCTTGTTCGAATGGCACCTATGACTTCCAAAAGAAGACGCTCAGTTTCAACGCCATTTCGGCCTACACCAAAGTGGTCATCAAGTTCACCTACAGCAAAGCCAGCGGCACGGTCTGGTTCGATGCGGTCAGTTTGATCAAATAAATGGTATCTTCTCAATAATCGGTGGTTGAGTAGGCAGCGGTGCAGTTCCGCTGCCGTATCGAAACCACCTGTCAACAGCAATTCCCCCAAAATATTGAGATGATACAATAAATGCAGGAAACGGGTGGCAGTCATCTTGCCCTACAGGGCGCTTCGCGAAGATGACTGCCACCCTGGATACC
>JBARBA010000652.1:0-1695 GCA_049792555.1 Anaerolineales bacterium | reverse complement strand
CCCCCCGGCAGCCGCCAGACACACCAGACTATTCACAATCCAGACCCCCGCCAACAGGCTCTTGAGTTGCCGCTGCTTCATCTACTCAATCATCTCCCGGCGCAACATTTCCAACACGTTATTGGCGCCCCAGGCCGGAATATTTTGGGGATGCCCGCCATAACCGCGTGTGGAGGCCGCGTTGGATTTTGGCGTGACGATCAGCATATCCACGCCCAACTCACTCCCCGCAGCCTGTCTCGCCGTTAAACCCAGCGCTGCGCTGGCCCCGCTGCTTCTCATCTGCGCTGCGACCATCTCAGCGAGACCCTGGCCTTCACCCAACGCCGAAAGGATTTGCCCGCCCACGAAAGCCGCGCGCCCGGCCTGCGAAAGCCTGCGCGAAAGCTCGCCGCCGGTATTGACTTCCACCACCGTCAACGTCCAGCCGCGTCCGGCGAGTGCGTCCAGCGTCACGCCTTCCAGCGTCTCCTCGTCCGCGCCGAAGATCGCGGCCCCCAGGCGCTCGCGGATGGTTTTTTCCACGCCCGCAATCAGTTCGTCGGCCTTTTCGGCGCTTTCGGCCTTGGCCGTGATGCGCACGTCCACAATGCCATAGTGCGCCGCCAGCCCCACCGTGGGGTTGCCAAGCAACTCAAACTCGCCGACCTGCTCGTCGATCACCGATTCGCCCATGCCGGCCACGTGCAGGTTGCGCGCCTTGATCGTGCCGCTCAACTGATAACGCTTGCGCAGGTAAGGGAAGACCTGGTGCTCGGCCAGGTATTCCATCTCGCGCGGCACGCCCGGCAGCGCAACCAGGCAGCGCTCGCCCTGCTCGACGATAAAAGCCGGGGCCGTGCCGACCGCGTTTTCGACGGCAATCGCGCCCCTGGGCACGTACGCCTGGCGCTTCTGGTTCTCGCCGGGCGCGCGTCCATAGCGTTTCATGCGCGCCACGACCTGCTCCCACAACTCCGGGCGGAACTCCGTTTCGACGCCGAACGCCAGGGCCACCGCCTCGCGCGTCGGGTCGTCGACCGTTGGGCCGAGTCCGCCTGTAGTAATGATAATCTGCGCGCGTCCCAGCGTCTCGCGGATCACGTCCGCAATGCGCTGCGTGTTATCGCCAACGGTCGACGTGCGGAACACATCCACGTTCAAGTCGCGCAGGCGGCGCGCCAGGTAAGCCGAGTTGGTATCGACGATTTCACCGAGCAAAATTTCGGTGCCAATGGTAATAATTTCAGCAGATGGCATAGGGGGTCAGGGAGTAGAGAACAGAAGAGTAGAGAGTAGTGATTACTGGTGGATATTGTACCTGTTTGGTGGGATTTTGGGTAAGACCCGGCGCATGTGGACAAAAAAGAACACAAAGGTTTATGGAAGAGCTTCCCTTTGTGTTCTTTCGGAATTGCCCGTACGTCGAAATTCATTTCGACATACATCTGGCGACAACAAACTATATTTTTTAGATGTTACAAAGAACGCGAATGCCCTTCATTCCGCATCCCATTCCGCGCGCAGGTTTTGCTGATATTTCACAGCGTCAATCTTGCGGTGCTTCCATATACCGAAGGCCGGATGTGTTTTGAGAGAAGATTGCTTGATGGGTTGGGGACCGCCGACGCGCTGATACAAGAATTTGATAAAATCCAGCGCTTCGCTTTGCTTTTCGGGCGGCAAATTTTTGAAGAGCAATTGGATTTCTTCCAG
>JBARBA010000651.1:0-3258 GCA_049792555.1 Anaerolineales bacterium | reverse complement strand
AAATTTGATACTGGTCACGCATGATGCTGATTTCAAGGGGAAAGGCGCGGCTATTTTGACAGCAAACAGACGGATTTTAATCCCCTGAATCATCATTGCTAATTGTCCATATCCCCGCCGACCCCCAAATACCCCAACCTGTCACCTGCAACAACGGCTTGGCGAGTGAAATGATTGTTTTTGAGTAAACCGAAAGCAGGGAGGGTGCGCGGATTTTTGACATTCCATCGTCTCGCTGTGTCCCTACGGAGGCGGGCGCGGTGCATGGATTTGGCGGCGTATAAGGTGAAGAATTGGAGGATGGAATGAATTACAATATATCCAGGTTTGTCTTGCAAGAAGGTACGTGAGCTTATTCCAAACGAATGGAGCCGTTATGCCCAAGAATCCGCTTGCCGAAGTGTTCGGCTTTCCGGTAAACAATATGAGCGAAGCTGCGGTAAAGTACCGCAAAAATCGCCTGTGCCCGTTCCACAATTCGTCCGGGCCGAACTGCACAAAGACGAGCGCGCATGACCCGCTGGGGGTGTGCAGCATTTACCAGAAAAATGAAATCGTCATTACCTGTCCGGTGCGCTTCCGCCAGGACCTCAGGATACTGGCAGATGTGGGGCGCTTTTTCTTCGGCGACCAAAAATTTGTGGCGCTTACCGAAGTGCGCATCAATGACCGGAACGGCAAATCGGCGGGAAATATCGACATTGTTTTGGCGCTGCTCAACAAGAATAAAAACATTTTCGATTTTGCGGCCATCGAAATCCAGGCCGTCTACATTGCAGGGAATATCAACGGGGTGTTTAAAAAGTATATGGAAAGCCCGGAAAATAACTGGAATATGGAGTGGCCCAAGAAAGATTACCCCAAGCCCGATTATCTTGCGTCGTCGCGGAAACGCCTGGTTTCGCAGTTGCTTTTCAAGGGCAACATTTTGCACGCATGGAGAAGGAAGATGGCGGTGGCTGTCCATCGCTGTTTCTTCGAGGAACTCCCCGAAATGGACATGGTCGGCGAGCAGGAAGCGGAAATCGCCTGGTTTATTTACGATTTGGAGCAGGGAGAAGCTGAAACGCTTTGCCTGAAACTTGTCGATATCAAATACACAAAATTCAAAGCGGCGCTTGCCCGTATTTCGACCCCGGAAGTTGGCGAGATCGACGTTTTCAAAAAATCCGCCGAGACCAGGATCAAGTCGGGCAACCTTTTTGGCGAACCGCTTTCGTCGCTGGTGGAACCTTCGGTTGAGCCGGTTGATGTGTGAAAGGCGGCTCCCGGCGGGACACAGCGGATGAATGCGTGATTGCCTGGCAGGCGGGACACAGCGGAGGGATGCACAGGCTTTGGCGATCATTGTCCCGCTGTGTCCTTGCGGGGGCGGGCGCGATTTTTTTAGATGATAATATAGACAGGAGAAATACCATCCAATGGAACCATCCAAATTCGATCAATTAAACGCTTTCATCGTCAGGGCCAAGCAGTCCACCTATGTGGGCAGCGGGCAAAAGCTGCTGCCTTACCGGCTCGGCTCGCACGATCTCCAGTTCGTCGATGGCGACTGGGCTTACCACGACAGTTACCTGGGCGAGCGCGACTTCATCGGCCAGGAAGCGGTCTATTACCGCCAAAAAGTGGTCTGGGCGATGAACTATTTCGGGCGCATCCTGAACCCGGTGCGGATTACTTCCGCCGAAGCGGGCGGCATGATCAAGGCCAGCCTGTCGAGGATGTACGCCGAAGGCCGCTTCCTGGGCGGTTTCCAGCACAGCGCCGGGGAACTTACGTACATGGATACCAACGAAGGCGATTTCCTGTTTTTCACGGGCCGGGAATGGATCAGCCGCAAGGGCGAAACCGTGTACGAACTGGTCTATCATGGTGGGTTGGTCAAAGAGTAAAGTATGTCGCCCTTTACCTCCCCGCCCGACCCCAAAAGTTTTCAATCCCTGGTCTGGGATATTGCCCGACAGACGCCGCCCGGCAAGGTAACAACCTACGGGCAGATCGCCGCCATGATCCCGCCGCCGGGGGCGCTGACTTTGAAGGACTACGAAGCCTTCGGCGCGCGTTGGGTGGGCGGCGCGATGGCGGCCTGTCCGGGCGACGTGCCCTGGCAGCGCGTGGTCAACGCCCAGGGCAAGATCAGCCCCAGGCCGGGGGCGGCCTTGCAGCGCCAGTTGCTCGAAGAAGAAGGCGTCAGTTTCGACGAACGCGGTAAAATAGATTTCAACGTGTACGGCTGGGAAGGCCCAACGCCTGAGTGGTGTAGAGAGCGCGGGCTGCTTGTGCCGCCGCCGCTGGGCAAGAGTCAGCCAAGATTGTTTTGAAACTTCGTTGAGGAAAGCCAATTGAAAATTGCCCGCCTTTTGGTTTGTCTATGCGTTTTGGTTTTGATCTGGATTCCGTTTGCTGTTGCATCTGCGGACTCCGTTCCGAACCCCACCCCCTTCTGGTTTACCATTGAATCTGACCCGACAACCCCAGAGATTACTGGCATAAGTGTGATCAGATGTAAAGTTAAGGACTGTACTGAAACAAACGCAACATACTCATCTGACAAAGACCCGAATGGAAAAATAATTCGTATTGGAAACACCTTTCAATGGTTATTTGATTTTTATCATACGAGATCAGATTCTTCATCAGAAGGCTATTTTGAGGACTCAGATTCTTCATCAGGATATTGGCAGTTAATTGTCCGGTTCGCGAATGGCAAAAAAGTCAGCACCGCCATAGACGACCTGCCTGAATATCTTAGCCAAACTGCAACCTATCAGGTTTTTGCCACAAGTAATCATTTGACCATAAAGCGTATTTACGTACTGCCCCCGCCTGCCTTTTCATCTTTCCTGCTTGCGCTTGTTTCCGAATCGCTGGTGGGCGCAACCATTCTGATGGTATGGAAAAAAACAACGGTTCTTGAGACGCTAAAATTTGCGGGATGCATCCTCCTTGTCAATCTTATTCTCTACCCTGCTTTATGGTCCTATTTTCTATCAATCGCCGAGTTTCACAGCAAAGATAGAGAAATTTGGGGTATCACAGCCTTGCTGAGTGGGTTATTTTTCTCAATATTCTTCGTTGCGGCGACCAATACAAAGGGAAATGGTCGCATAATATTAATTGCAGTAGCATTTTTATTCATCCCCAGTCTGTTTTGCGGCTCTTTGAGCCTAATGATTCCATTAGATAATTTTGTTGTTGCGCCAGGGTTGCCATGGAAGGTTGTTGTCATCCTGGTGGAAGTTTGCGCCGTTGTTCTGG
>JBARBA010000650.1:0-5050 GCA_049792555.1 Anaerolineales bacterium | reverse complement strand
CCCGGACGTGGAACGTCCGGGCTATCTACAAAGTCCGTTGGACTGTTCCACGGAAAAGGCTATCCCTGTTATTCGCTAACTAAACAGTATTGGGTCTAAAATGGCAGGATGCTCCCCCTGCCTCGCCGCTGCCCGCCGAGCCAATCCATTAGCCATCAGAGCGTCGCAGTATTGAAGGTTTAAATACTATCGGAGAATCCAAAGGATGAACAACATGAACAGCAATCAAAAAGAATTGTCACCGGAACAACGTGAAGACCTGCTCAAAACATTGAAAACCCGTTTTGAGAAAAACATGAACCGCCATAAAGGTCTTGAATGGGCGGGAGTACAAGCAAAGCTGGAAGCTGATCCTGAAAAACTGTGGTCGCTCAATGAAATGGAAGGAACCGGCGGCGAACCGGATGTGGTTGGTTATGATAAAGAGACGGGCGAATACATGTTTTGTGATTGTTCAGCCGAAAGCCCCAAAGGCCGCCGAAGTCTTTGTTACGACCGTGAAGCGCTGGACGCGAGGAAAGAATTTAAACCGAAAGACAGCGCCATGAATATGGCAGCCGACATGGGCATCGATGTTTTAACCGAAGAACAATATCACGCGTTGCAAAAACTTGGAAATTTCGATACGAAAACGTCGAGTTGGTTGAAAACGCCTGCTGAAATCAGGAAACTCGGCGGCGCCATCTTTGCCGACCGTCGCTACGACCATGTCTTCGTCTATCACAACGGCGCGGACTCTTACTATGGCAGCAGGGCGTTCCGCGGCTTGCTCAGGGCCTAATTCGTCAGGCAAACCCACCAGGCGTATCATCTCAATAATCGGTGGTTGAGTAGGCGACGGTGCTGTTCCGCCGCCGTACCGAAACCACATGTCAACAGCAATTTCCCCAAAATATTAAAAAGATACCACCAGGCGCAATAAAAAGGCCTGAATAATCGAAAGAAAGAGGAACTCTTATGGTCAATTTGAATGGAAAATGGGCTTTCGTCACAGGCGCCAGCCGCGGAGTGGGCACACACATTGCCACCGCCCTCGCGGACCTGGGTTGCAATGTTGTCCTGCACAGCCGCAGCAAGGAACACACAGCCAAACTCGCTGCCAGCCTTAAGGAAAAGGGCGTGGCTGTGATCGCCGTCGCCGCAGAACTCAGCGATCAAAACCAGGTGGATGCCATGCTGAACGACATCCTGGCGCAAGCCCCGCAGATCGACATTCTTTTCAACAATGCGGCCATCATGGCCCCTTACCGCGCAGACCCCTGGCAGACCACAACCGAAGACTTCCGCGCCAGCTTCGAAGTCAACGTCATCAGTCTTGCCCGTATTTGCAACCGCCTGGTCCCCCTGATGCTTGAGCGCAAGTGGGGCCGCGTTGTCAATTTGACTTCCGGCATCGTCAACCAACCCCAACTGACGGCGTATGCCGCGTCCAAAGCGGCCGTCGACAAATATGTGCGCGACTTCGCCCCCAGCCTGTCGGGTAGCGGCGTGATGATGAATCTCTTGGACCCGGGCTGGTTGCGCACCGACCTGGGTGGGCCGAACGCCCCCGGCGACCCGGCCAGTGTCATCCCCGGCGGCCTGGTTCCCGCCTTGTTGGACGACGGGATCAGCGGTCGCTTCTTCCGCGCCCAGGACTATGCAGGCATGTCCATTTCCGATGCGCTTGCCCTGGGAGCAACCCTGAAACCCTAGAAGTGTCTGAAAACTTTTTAACGCCAAGTCACCAAGTTTTTAATTTTCTTTCTTTTCTTTGCGGCTTTGCACCTTTGCGACTTTGCACCTTTGCGACTTTGCGTTTTTCTTTTTGTGTCCGGCTTGTCCGGGTTAGGGAGATGGCGCGGACCGCCGAATCTCAGCGAGGAGAATAGGATGAGCAATGCTAAAACCGTATTGATTACCGGCGCGTCGAGCGGCATTGGGCTGGAGACGGCGCTAACCTTTTTTGAACGGGGGTGGAACGTCGTTGCGACCATGCGCGATCCGGCCAAACGCCGCACGCCGTTGCACGAAAAGGGCCTGCCTGATTTGGTGCATCTGGACGTGACCGACCGGGCGTCCATCCAGGCGGCCATTCAGTATGCGCTCGACAAGTATCAGGCAATCGATGTCCTGGTGAATAATGCAGGCTATGCGGTGTATGGCCCGTTTGAAGCCACGACCCCCGCGCAGGTAACGCGGCAGTTGAACACGAATCTTTTGGGGGTGATGGATGTCACGCGCGAATTCCTGCCCCTGTTCCGTCGCCAGCGCGGCGGCGTCCTGATCAATGTGACTTCGATGGGCGGACGCTTGGGGTTTCCCCTGTATAGCGTCTATAACAGCACCAAGTGGGCGGTGGAAGGTTTTTCGGAAGCATTGCAGTATGAACTAAAACCGCTCAACATCCAGGTCAAAGTGATCGAGCCTGGCGTCATCAAGACCGACTTTTATGATCGTTCGCTGGACAAAGCCGATTGCAGCGCCGTCATGGATGCTTATGGAGACATTCTGCAACGCGGGCAGAAGTATATGCAAGAGACGGCCATGCGCACCGGCATTGAGCCACGCATTGTGGCGCGCACCGTTTATCGCGCCGCGACCGACACAAGCAGGCGGCTCCGCTACCGGGTGGGGCCGGACGCATTCCAGGTGGCGCTCCTGCGCCGGTTATTGCCCGAATGGCTGTTTTACCGGGTATTGGAAAAGGTGATCCTGGGATAGGCGAGGCCGCCATCGTGAAGACCATGCCTGCCCAACGACGACCACTAGAAATCCGAATCGAGAATGAAGATGAACAACACAAAAGAACTTGCCTCCGCAAGAAACGCATTCGCCAAAGAAAAATTCGATGTCGCCATCGCAAAAGCGAAGCCATTTTTGGATTCCGCCATTTCAGACATAAAGTTGGAAGCGGCCGCCTTGACCGGGTTGGCAAATTTTCAGAAAAAAGAATTCGAAAAGGCGCAAAGTTGTTTCCAAATGGTTGTTGAATCCAGCCACAAAGCTGAAGATTGGTTTAATTTACTGACTTCATCCACCATGGCAGGCGATTTTGCAACTGCCCAGGTTGCCTTTCAAAAGACCGTCGAATACAGAAAAGCCGGGGAAGACCCCGAAGAGATAAGCATCCCATTCATCATCTTCTATTACGCCTGCGCTCTCAGGGATAAAAAGAAATGGGATACCGCGCTCGAACAAATTGAAGAACTCCGAAAAATTTACGAACAACTGGCCATTACAGACGATACATTTGTTTCCATTCGTGGGGTTCCTTTTTTGAGCGACACTTTGCAGGTGGCCCTGGATGTTTTCCGCGGACTCGGCGACAAATTCAATGCCGACAAGTGGTTGAACTCATTTGCGAAGAAGCTTGACGCTGATGGAAAAACCCTCGTCCAGGAGTATCGTCAAAAGTTAAAAGTCGGCGTTTGATGATGCTCGGCGGGGCAGCCCCCCACATCCCGCAGGGGCGTTTCAAAGGCCCAGGATATGGCCCCAAACATCCGCAGCAAGGCGTAAGCCAAACCATGTCGTGTTAGAATCTTACACAGCATTGCGCGTCCCAAATATGGTTTTTTCGGAATCAACGTGGCGCTCCCCTATCTCCAGCGGGTAAACCGTAAGTCGAAATTAATTTCGACTTACACCTGGCAGCAGGCCGCGAAGATTCCCGGAAAGCCCCAAATATAAAATGAATGGAAAGAGGAGATTATGATAGACAAATTTATGCAGGATCCCCTGGCAAATTCGTTGGCAGTGATTGTTTTGATCGCCTTGATCATCACCTGGATCACATCCCTGATATTAACGCTAGGGGATGCGCCCGTTCCCACAAGCAAAGGTTGGTACGCCTGGTTGATGCCCATTTGTACCCTGCTTGGCGTTCCGGCAGTGCTGGGCTTGCTGCAAACACAAGGAACAACTGCTGCTTTTGCCGCAGTCGTTTTTGTGGTCTTTATTCTTAATATGTTGATCCCGATCCTGCGGATCACCGGAAAATCGTCCCACCCGCTTGTCAAGGATTGGTATAAGTGGGCCATCCCGATTACGGTTGTCGGCGGCCTTGTCGTGGCCGGCTACTTAACCTTTATAGAATCGACAGGCACCCAAGCCTCCTGTGGCCCGCTTGGACATTGCGCCCAGGTTCAACAAAGTTCATATGCTATTCTGTTTGGCATTTTGCCCATTGGCGTATTCGGCCTGGTTGGATATATTGCTGTTCTTGCCGCCTGGCTGGTATGGCAGTTCGGGCCTGTTGCCATGAAAAAGCTGGGGGCAATCGTCACGTGGGGCATGTGCATATTCGGGGTGTTGTTTTCAGCCTATTTGACGTTCCTGGAACCCTTCGTCATCGGCGCAACCTGCATGTGGTGTATCTCGTCGGCAGTCTCCATGATTATTCTCTTGCTGGCGTCCACCCCTGCTGCCCAACAGGCATTCGCCATCGAGTCTGATGATTAGGCGTCTGGCAGCTTTTTCCCGCCATATTGCCCCGGTGCTTTTAGAGGCTGTTTCTTAAAGCCCTTTTGTTTGACATGCTCCCGCTGCATCCTGGACAGTCCATCGTCCAGGATGCAGCGCAAGTGTCGCGGCTCACCGCGCCGAAACCTTGTCGAAAAGGTGACCTATCGGGTCCATTGACCGCTAAAAAACGCTCCACAAGCTGAGTTCAGGATGAGGTGCTTATTCCATGCCAGCTCTGTTTCAGGAACCGCCAACAAAAAAGACGTTTATTACCAGGCTTGGTTACCTGGTTGAATTGTTCATTGTAGCGTTGATCCTGGTAGTGGTTTACTGTTTTGGTATTCAAGACGTGCCCTTCACGGCTGATGAGAGCCACTGGATAGCAACAAGCTATTATTTTGAAGCGCTGTTCAACGGTGATCGAGTGTTGCCAAGTTTGCCCCAATACAATCCGAAAAACATTTCGCCACCCAATCCTGTTTGGGGGGAAAATTATTGGACGCTCACGCAACCCCCTCTCACTCGTTACGTGATTGCCCTGGGCAGGTTGGGCGGCGGTTATCGGGTTAAAGATTTGAACACCCCTTGGGCATATCAAACGGAT
>JBARBA010000649.1:0-19052 GCA_049792555.1 Anaerolineales bacterium | reverse complement strand
GACGCTGACCGATGCCAGACATGAAGAACAAGTTCGCGTGGCCGGCATGGTGGCCGCCGCCCGGCCCTACAAGACCAAGTCCGACAAGATGATGGGCTTTGTCACGCTCGAGGACATGACCGGCAACATCGAACTGGTCATCTTCCCGCGCACCTGGGACAAGTTCCGCGACCTGTGCGTGGAAGGCAAAGTCGTCGTCGTGGACGGCAAAGTGGACGCCGCCAACCAGCCGCCCAAGGTGCTGGTGGACGTAATCCGCACGGATGCCACGTATTACGAGTCGCCCGACGCAGTTGCCCCCTTAAAACCGGGCGAAAGCCCGCAAGCCGCCGTTCCCTCGCAGGGGGCGGAGCGCGGCAAAGCAGCCGCGCAGCCTCCGCAGCGGGGCCAGGCCAGCGCTCCAGTAATGCGTCAGGCTCCTGCGGTCTACAGCCCACCCCCGGTGGGAGCAAACTCGTCCACCGTCCGTATCGCTGAACCTGCCCCCGAATATCCGGTCGCCAGTCCTGACAACGATCTCGATGACATGCCGCCCCCGCCCGAAGCCCCGCCCGATTGGGAAACGTACTCTGTCCCTGAAAAAGTCTATGCCGCCCCGGCCACCCCGCTGGACGATATGTTGACTCTTAAACAATTTGATAATAAAGAGTTGAAGGCAAAATCTCCGCAGAAAGTTGAAGAGGTACAGTTAAAGGCCGCTCCACCGCAAGCAGGGCAAGCTTTGCAACCCCTTGCGGGAACTTTGCCAGCGACCGAAACGCAACCTGTTCATCTTCAACCGATTGCCCCGCCGCCGCTAGTCGAACCTGCCCCCGATGACGGCCTGCCGCCGCGCCTGCTGACGGTCTTCCTGCGCCCTTCCGCCGACCCTGACCGCGACCGCCGCCGCATCAAAAACGTCTACGGGATTTTGATCTCGCACCACGGCAAGGACCGCTTCCAGTTCCAGATTTTCGAGAACGGACGCGGCCACCTGATTGACTTTCCCAACGACACCACGCGCATTGCCCCCGAAATGCTCGAACGCTTGAAAAAGCTGATGGGCGATGAAACATGGCGCATTGAAGAAATCACCTTTCAATAGGGGCGAGCAGTCTCGCCCCTATTGATTTAATGGCTCTTGAGAATTTCTTGCCTGACAAAACAAGCATAGTTCAAGTTAGATTGATACTTAAGAAAGTGTGGAATGTAATCTGGGAGTCAACCCGTAGGTCGGGATTAATCCCGACCTACGGGTTGGGGAAGATCACGGAAATTCTCAGAGAGCCAATCGCGGAGTAACACTCAGGTATCGCGGAGTAACACTCGGAAATTGTGGAGTAACACTCAGGAATCGTGGAGTAACACTCGGAAGTCGTGGAGTAACGCTTAGGAAGCGTAGAGTAACACCCGAAAATCGTAGAGTAACGCTCGGAAACCATAAACTGGCGCATTTAAACCGCATCAAGCCCAAAGGAACAGCATGAAAGCCACAACAAAAACCTTACTCTTTTTCTGGGTCGTCTTTTTTCTCGTCTGGGTCGTCCGTGGAAGCGTTTTTTATACCGCTGTCGACCTGTCCATCCCCGATGAAACCTATCGCCTGATTTTCTCCGACGTCGTCAAGTTTCTGGTGTGGGTGGTCCCTGCGGTAGTCTACGTGCTTTGGTTGGAGCGCGCCAATCCATTGACCAGCATGAAAATCAGCACGCCCGTCGACAAACGCGGATTGGTCATTGGCATCATCGTCAGCCTGCTGTATTTCGCGGCCATATTGATCTCCGAAAAACTCAAAACAGGGCGGACGCTCGCGCCGTTATTCGCGGCGTCCACAGCTGCATGGCTGACCACGCTGGCCCAGGTCTTCATCTCCCCAATCTTCGAAGAAATCATGTTCCGCGGTTTTGTGCTGCCGCACTTGAGCAGCCGCATGGAATTCCTGGAAGCCAATATTCTGCAAGCCGTTTTCTTTACCGCCATGCATTGGCCCAACTGGGTTACAGTCAACGGTTTGCAGTTCAAACTTCTGGGCATGTCGGTCAGCGTGCTGGTCATTGGCCTGCTGCTCGGCTGGCTTTCGCGGCGCACCAATTCGATCTGGCCGTCGGTCGCCGTCCACATCATCAATAACTTCCTGGTGGGCTTTTTGGGGTAATAAGCGCATATTCAGGTCGCGCCACCCACTAAATTGAGACAAAAAATGTCGTATACTGTAGCCTATGCAACGCTGCGCTGCCCTGCGGCGCTGGCTGCAACATCCCAAGGAGATTACTTATGAGTTATCACGAAACCCTCGGCGCCATTGGCTGGCTGGCGTTTGCCCTGTTAGCCGCCTGGCTCGCCACCTGGCTTATGCCGGATGAATGGTACAGCAAACTTTCCAAGCCAGGTTGGAACCCGCCGGACAAACTCTATGTCCCGGTATGGATAGTGACTTATGCGTTGATGGGCGCGGCTGCCTGGCTGATCTGGAAAAGCGGCGGCGTGATGGGGATGCTCCTCCCTCTGGGCCTGTTCGCCGTCCAACTGGTTTTGCAGGTCGCCTGGAGTTGGTTGCTCTTCGGACGCCATCGCATTGACCTGGCGCTGATCGATATTGTCGCGGTATGGGTGCTGCTGCTGGCAACGCTGGTTTTGTTTTGGGGCGTGTTGCCGCTGACCGGCATTCTCCTGATCCCTTCCCTGGCTTGGGTGTCGTTTGCGGCAGCCCTGACCGGGGCCATCTGGCACAAGAATCGTAACTTCTCAAAATCGGTGGTTGAGTAGGCGGCGGTGCTATCCCGCCGCCGTACCGAAACCACCGGGTATTCATATAAACAATTGTATGTGGTTTCGATTGGTCGTTGAGCTTGTCGAAACGCGGCGACTGGGGAACGTCGCCTACCCTTCGATGAACTCAGGGCACCGCTCAACCACCCATTGTTACCAATAGTGAATCTATTTTCAGATCAGATACCAAGAATCGCTAAAAGGAAACCTGTCATGCCCATTTCTCTGAGTGGTAAACGTATCGCCATCCTCGTCGCCGAAGGCGTGGAGGACCTTGAATACTACGTGACTGCCATGCGCTTGCTGGAAGAAGGGGCCGAAGTAGTTACCGCCGGGCTGGACCTGAAACCCATGCTCGGCAAGAACGGCCTGGAAGTAAGGCCATCTGTCCTGATTGCCATGCTCAAAAGCAAAGATTTGTCGGGCATCGTCCTGCCCGGCGGCTGGGCCCCCGACACACTGCGCCGCTACACCATCGTGACCGACCTTGTCCGCGAAATGGACGCTGCCGGGAAGATCATTGGCATTATCTGTCACGGCGGCTCGATTGCCATCTCCGCCGGCATCGCGCGCGGACACCGCGCCACCGGCTCGTTGGGCATCAAGGATGACTTGGTCAACGCCGGGGCAACCTGGGTCGACGAACCCGCCTTCCGCGACGGCAACCAGGTCTGGGGCCGGGTGGTGGCCGACATCCCCGACTTTTGCCGCGAGCTGGTCGCCGCACTGGCAGAGGCAAAATAAGCCGACCTGGTTTTATCGGCTCTACCGTTTTCACTGCGAAAAAAGAAAATCTGTCCACAGATGGCGCAGATTTCCGCAGATTTTGTGACAGCTCAGGCTCTTGCCTGTTATGGCTCAAATAGAACGCGGATGACGCTGATCAGACGGATTTACACAGATTCTTTTTGGATTTACCCGCGAAAATCAGACCAATCCGCCGAATCCGTGTTCTCTTTTTTGATGGGTGAGCAGTTACCAGATTTTTTGATTTATCTGCGGTAATCGGCGACATCGTGCCCGTAGAGTATATCTGTGGATAAATTCCATCGGAAACAGAAGAGCCGTTTTATCATAGGAGACTTGCCATGAAACAAAGCGACGATGAACAGCATTTACAACTGCTCTCCATTTTTCATTACGTCATTGCCGGCTTTGCCGCGCTTTTTGCCTGCTTCCCGATCATCCACGTTGTCATAGGCATTGGGCTGTTCATGATGGGTATAACCCAATCCCAACAAACCGAGGCTTTTCCCATGGTCCTGGTTGGCCTGATTTTTGCAGTGGTCGGCGGAACCATCATATTGGTCGGCTGGGTCTTCGCTGCCTGCATTGCTTTGGCGGGACGCTTCCTGTCCCAAAGGAAACACCGTATGTTTTGCCTGGTCATGGCCGGCATAGAATGCACATCCGTGCCCTTTGGAACAATCCTGGGCGTTTTTACCATCATCGTCCTGTCGCGCCCGTCGGTGAAAGAATTGTTCACGCCAAAGGTCGCACAAATATCCCCGGTTCCCTGAAAATCGCAGGAGAAAAGCCCCCATGTCCCCAACGATTGACTTTCCCAGCCCCGAAGAATACAGCACCTTCAATGCCAGCTACATCGAACAAACCCGGGGCAGCGACATCATCGCCATGCTGACCCGTCAAATCGACGAAATCCAAAATACGCTCGGCTCCCTCTCCGAGACGCAGGCCCTTTTTCGCCCTGCGCCCGCCGAATGGAGCATCAAGGAAGTGCTCGGTCACATCAACGACACGGAGCGCATCTTTTTCTATCGCGCCCTGTGCATTTCACGCGGCGAAACCCAAGCCCTGCCAGGGTTTGACCAGGATCAATACGTGCAGGGCATAAACTTTGACGCATACAGCCTGCAAGAACTCATCCGCGAATTTGTGTTGATCCGTCAGGCCAATCTCATCTACATTCAGCATATCACCGGCGAAGCCAGCCTGCGCATTGGCACAGCCAGCAACCATGCCATCAGCGTCCGCGCCCTCATTCACATGCTCGCCGGACACGTCTCTCACCACCTGAAAAGCCTTCAAACCGTTTACCTGCCTGCGCTTTAAGCGCTTTTATCCCTACAGGAGACCACCATGATCCGACAAGTAGCACACCTGAACTTCATGACCAACGATCTTCCCAAAGTGATCGACTTTTACGTCAACAAACTCGGCCTGAAAGTCAAATTCACACTCGATGACAAGGATGGAAAGCCCTTCGGCTATTACTTCGACTGCGGCAATTCAACCTTCATCGAAGTTTTCGACCAGGCGCTGGCCGATAAACAATGGGGCAGCGGCGTATCTGAACTGACGCCCGGCACGCGCTACAAACACTTCTGCTTCGAAATCACCGGCCTGGATGATTACTGCAAGGCCCTGAAAAACAAAGGCGTGGCAGTGACCGAGATCACGCTCGGCATGGACAACTCGCGCCAGGCCTGGATCAAAGACCCCGACGGCAATGAAATCGAGTTGATGGAATACGGCGCTGCCAGCCTGCAACTCGTGGGCAAAGGCTGACGCAACCAGGCTTTCATTTACCGGTATGAACGAACTTCCCGACCCCGAACACCTGCGCCTGCTCGCAGATAATTTCGAACATAGCTACCCGCATGAGATCATCGCCTGGGCGGCGCACACCTATGGCGAGGGGCTTGCCATGGCTACCGGTTTCGGGCCGGAAGGCATCGTCATCATGCACATCGTCAGCCAGGTGGCGCCCAATACGCAAATCTTTTATTTGGATACGGACCTGTTCTTCCCCGAAACGTATGCGCTGCGCAATGAGCTGCAACAGCGCTTTGGCGTTTCCTTCGTGCGCATCGCCACATCCCTCAGCCTTGACCAGCAAAAAGAACAATACGGCCCCGAACTGTGGGCCCGCGACCCAAACCAGTGCTGCCGTTTAAGAAAAGTGGAGCCGCTGCGGGCCTACCTGCGCCAAAAACAAGCCTGGATCACCGGCATCCGCCGCGACCAGACCAGCATTAGGGGCAAGTCCAAACCCATCGAATGGGACCAGACCAACGGCCTGGTCAAACTCAACCCGCTGCTCAACTGGTCGCACGACCAGGTCTGGACGTACATTTTCCTGTTCGACCTGCCCACCAACGCCCTGCACAAAAGCGGCTACCCAAGCATTGGCTGCTGGCCCTGCACCCGTCCCGCCGCCGAGGGAGCCGACCCGCGCTCCGGGCGCTGGGTGGGCTTTCGAAAAGTGGAATGCGGCATCCACATGCAGGCCGCAGACGAAAAGTAAATCCCCGCAAAGTTACTGCGGGGATTTACTTTTGGCGCGCCCGGCCGTCACAAGTTAAGGTTTGCGGAGCGTTCCCCAACGCAGCCGAAGCCGCGCCCTGACGGTTCGCCTGTCGCTTACCGTGTCGAGGGGGGTGATAGCGGAAAAACTTTTCTGGACTACTATACTATTCATTCGCCAACAACGCCGCCATCTCTTGTTCAGGGTCGCGGAATTGCATGGTGTATAGGCGCGCATACAGGCCGTTGCGATCCATCAGTTCTTCGTGGGTGCCCAGTTCGACGATGCGCCCGCCTTCGAGCACGGCAATACGGTCAGCCACCTTAATGGTGCTCAAGCGGTGGGCGATAATGATGGTGGTGCGATGCTTGGCGTGCATTAATCTCTCAAGAGCCTCCTGCACCAACCCTTCGGATTCGTTGTCCAGTGAACTGGTGGCCTCGTCAAGCAGCAGGATGCGCGGGTTTTTCAGGATGGCGCGGGCGATGGCGATGCGCTGGCGTTGTCCGCCGCTCAGGTTCATGCCGCGCTCGCCGACCAGCGTTTCGTAGCCGTCGGGGAAGGCCCGGATGAATTCGTGGGCATTGGCGGCTTTGGCGGCGGCGACCAGTTCGTCGTCGCTGGCGTCCAGGCGTCCATACAGGATGTTCTCGCGGATCGAGCCGCCAAAGAGCAGGGTCTCCTGTGGGACGATGGCAAGTTGGGCGCGCAGGCTATCTTGCGTGATCTCGCGCAGGTCCTGCCCATCGAGGCAGATGCGGCCACGGGTCGGGTCGTAGAAGCGCGGGATCAGGTTGAAGAGCGTGCTCTTGCCCGCGCCGCTGGGTCCGACCAGGGCCAGGATTTCCCCTTTGCGCACGTCCAGCGAAACGTCTTGCAGCACCGTGGATTGGCCGTCGTAGCTGAAGGAGACATCCTCGAAGCGGATGTTGCCGCGACTGATGGCGATGGCCTGCGCTTCCGGCGCATCCTGCACTGTGGGTTTGGTGTCCAAAAGCTCGAAGACGCGCTGCACCCCGCCGATGGCGACGTTCAACTGCCCATAGAGACCGGCCAACCCGGCCAGGCTGGCGGCGATGGAAATGCCGTAGATCAGGAAGCCGGTAATCATGGCCAGGCTCAAATGCCCGGCGATGACTTCGCGCCCGCCGTACCACATGATTGCGCCGATCGAGCCGAAGCCCAGGAACATCATCAGTGAGCCGAAGAGCGAATTGTAGATGGCCATTTGCAGCGAGGCGCGGAAAGTCTTTTGCATGGCCGTGTCGTAACGCTGCGTCTCGTAATCCTCGCGCCCAAAGCTTTTGACCACGCGGATGCCCTGCAAACCTTCCTCAGCCACGACGGTGGAATCGGCCAACTGGTCCTGAATGCCGATACTCTTTTTGCGGATGCCGCGTCCGAAGAAGATCGCCACGACGATCAGCACCGGCACAAGAGCCAGGATGAAAAGCGTGAAGCTGGTATTGAGCGTCAGCAGGATGGCAACCGAGCCGACCAGAGTCAATACTTGCGTGAGCAACATGGTCAGGTTGTTGGTCAACATGCTGCGCATCTGGGTCACGTCGCTCGAAAGGCGCGAGACCAGGTCGCCCACACGGCGCTTGGCGTAAAAGTCGAGCGAGAGACTTTGCAAATGGCGGTAGAGCGAGGTGCGCAAGTCGTAGACGATGCGTTCGCCGACGTACGTCAGCAGGTAAGATTGAAAAAAGCTGAAGGCGGCTTGCAGCAGGAAGATCAGCACCAGCCCACCGGCCAGCAGGTTGAGCGGGCCGAAGTCTTTGGCCTTGGTGACCGAATCGAGCAGGTTGACGATCACCAATGGGAAGGTCAGCCCTAACCCACTGGAGATCAACAAAGCCAGGAGGGCCAGCGTCATACGGCCTGTGTAAGGCTTTAAGTAGCCGAGCAGGCGGCCCCAGTTGATGGCTTTGAATGAAATGGCCGCTTGGTCTTCTTTTGGAAATGCGGGGCGTTCGCCCCGGTGGTCAGAATGTTCCATCATGGAAAAGTTCTCCTTTATCGTTTTCTGTATCTTCTCAAAATTTGGGGAGATTTGTTCTTACAGGTGGTTTCGATACGGCGGCGGAACAGCATCGCCGCCTACTCAACCACCGATTATTGAGAAGTTACCGTTTTCTTTCCCTATAGAATACTTCGCCTTTGTAAACCTGGTATTAACTCAAATAAAAAGCGGCCTTGTCGGAGAATATCTGACAAGGCCGCTTTCGATTGTGAAAAACTGTAACCTGTTTACTCCATTGGCAAAGAGACGATAAACGTGGTTCCCTCGCCCACTTTGCTCTCCACGTCGATCTCGCCCCTGTGGATGTCGACAATCTTCTTGACAATCGAAAGCCCCAAGCCGCTGCCTTCCTTCGAGCGCGTGCGCGATTTGTCGGCTTTGTAAAAGCGCTCGAAGATGTGTATCTGGTCTTCAACCGAAATACCAATGCCGCTATCGGAAATCCTGAACCGGACCCGGTCGCCGTTGACCTGGAGCGTCACTTTGATCGAGCCGCCCTGTGGCGTGAACTTGATGCCGTTATGGATCAGGTTCAGCCAGACCTGACTGAGCAGGTCTTCGTCGGCGCTGATCGAGATTTCGTCCAGCGCAACGTCCATCTCGATAGCCTTGTCGCGCCATTGCGGTTCGCAGGTCAGGATCAGGCTGCGGATTTGCTTGTCGAGGCGGTAAGGCTTGGGCGCGAACTGGACCTGGTCCGATTCGAGCGAGGCCAGCTTCAGCAGGTCATCCGCCAGACGCGAGAGACGTGTGCTCTCGGTTTCGATGATGCTCAAATAATGACGCCGCTCCTCGATGCTGAGTTGCTCATCCTGCAAGGCCTGGGCAAAACCGCGGATGGAGGTCAACGGCGATTGGATTTCGTGCGAGACGTTGGAAATGAACTCCTGGCGCATGTTTTCCATCTGTCCCAACTCCAGGGCCATTTTATTGACGCTGACTACCAGGTTGCTGAGAATGCCATCATCAAGGTCGTTATCCAGCCGGGTGCTGAAATCTCCTTTGGCAATCCGTTCCAGCGCATCGATAACGGGCGTAAAAGCGCCGAACTGTTGTGCTCTGAAAAAGCCCGAAAAGATACGAAGGATCAGGCTCATCAGGATCAGGCCCAAAAAAGAATTGATAATTTGGGCCAACACCGCAGGCGGATTCCAATGTGTGACCTGGTAGAGATAGTTGGTCAGATAATAGGCCACCGCAAACAAAACTGTGATGAGCGCAAAAACAAAGAGTATCCAAAAAATGCGAAAGAACTGGGAGTGCTTTCCTCTCATGGTTTTGGCTCCAGGCGATAGCCCAACCCGCGGATGGTGGTGATCTTGAAGGAATGATTCTCTTCGGGGAAGCGCTCGCGCAGGCGGCTGATGTGTACGTCCAGCGTGCGGTCGGTGCCGGCGAAATTATAGCCCCAGATATCCTCGATCAACTGCTCGCGCGAAAATGTCCGCCCCGGATAGCTCGCCAATTTAAACAGCAACTCAAACTCTTTGAGCGGCAACGTCACACTTTGGCCGCCTACCGTTACCTGGAAGGTTTTCTGGTCCATCAGTAATTCCCCCACCCGGACAGCTTGCGAGGCTGCGATCTTGTAGCGCTTCAACAGGGCCTTGACCCGCGCCACCATCTCAAGCGGCTCGAAGGGTTTGACCAGGTAATCGTCCGTGCCCAACTGGAAGCCTTTGATCTTCTGGCTGGTCTCGCCCCTGGCCGTCAGCATCAGGATCGGCAAATCGTACGCTTCGCGCAACTCACGGCACAGTTCCCATCCGTCCATGTTGGGCATCATCACATCGATGATGAACAGGTCCACCTTGAGCGCATCCAGTTTTGCTAACGCATCCACGCCGTCGACGGCTTCGTAGACTTCGAAACCGTTGTTCCGTAAAAATACTTTCGATAGCTCCCGAATGTGCGGGTCATCATCAACAATCAGTATTTTGCTCATTGAAATTCGCTACCCCATCGATAGGCTTGAAATTCAAACGTAAGGCCAATTGTATCTTCTCAAAATTTGGGGGAATTGTTGTTATAAGGTGGTTTCGACACCTGCACTCCCGAAGGACACCGGGACAGGTGTGCGTTCGGTGCAGTGTACGGCGGCGGAACTGCACCGCCGCCTACCCTTCGATGAACTCAGGGCAGGCTCAACCACCGATTATTAAGAAGTTACGGCCAATTACTTGTATAAACTTGTGCCTGATGGGCTTTTAACCGGGTTTCCAGCCGGGCGCTTGCGTGGCGTCCCAGCCGGGGATGCCCAACATCACGATGGTGATGTTGTCGTGTCCGCCGCGCTGGTTGGCCAGGTCGATCAGCGTTTTTCCGGCTTGTTTCAAGCTGCGGCCTTGCAGAATCTCCAGCATTTCGCTGTCGTTTACCAAGTCGGTCAAGCCGTCGGTGCAAAGCATCACCACGTCTCCGGGTTTGAGCGTGGTTCCCTGGTTGGCGCGGGCGCGCTGGTCGTTTTCCCCGGGTTGCAGGTACATGCGCAAATCCGGTTCGGGCGGCTCGGATGAACCGATGTAGCGCCGGATGACGTGCAGGTTGGGATGGGATTTGATGGCTGCCTGACTGAGAATGCCCTTATCGATGGCTTCCTGCACCCAGGTATGGTCCCGGCTTAGTTGTTGGATGCGGCTCCCCCGCATCAGGTAGATGCGTGAATCGCCCGCGTAGGCAATGTACAACTGCTGACCGATGATCCAGGCGCAGGCGGCGGTGGTGCCCATGCCTTTGCGCGAGGCGTCCAGATCGGCTTGTTTGACAATCTCCTCGTTGACGGCGTAAAAACCCTGCTGGAAGACCGCCAACGGGTGGCCGCCGTCGCTTTCGGCAATGATCTGGCTGATCATGTTGACGGTCATCTCCGAGGCCACCTCGCCCGAACGATGCCCGCCGATCCCGTCTGAGACAATCGCAAACACCGACGGTGTCGGGTTGCTTTGACTCATATAGTAAGCCGACACAGCAAAGTTATCTTCGTTATTTTTTCCTGAAAGGCCGGGGTGAGACTGGGCCGTCAGGTAAAGGTGGGCGCGGTCAGTTTGGATCATTTGTCGATATCAGGCGTAATGGTTGGTTTGAGGCTGGCGGGTGGTTTGCTCAGAACAAAGCGGTATGTAAACTGCCCAAAGTGTACCATATCCCCATGCTTGAGAATACGCCCATCTCTCGAAATCGACTCGAAATTGACCCACGTCCCGGCGACGGAATTCTGGTCAACCAACTGGAAATTGCCGGTCTCGTTCATGCGCAGGCGCGCGTGCAGGGGCGAAATCGATGGATGGTCCAGGACGATGGTTGCCTGGGTCGGGTCGGCGCCAAAAGTCATCTCGCGGTTGTTCAAGGCGATTGGGTCGCCGGACGAGGGCTGTCCATCTGCCGTCAGCTTGACAAAATAAGCCACAGGCGTGATATTTTTGCGGCGCAGCCACGGGAAGGGGTTTGCGCGCGGCTGGCCTTGCGGCTCAATGATGACCGGGACAGGCTGGGTGACCGGATCGGTATTGCGCGCCCGTTCCCGGCGGCGCTCGGCCAGGCTCACGAAACGGCGTCCGCCCAGGAACAAAATTACCAGCAAAATTGCGCCCGCCAGCACCACCAGGGAAATTGTCACCGCAGTGCCGTTGCGCAGCAACAGCCCCGAAATCCCGCCGGGCGGTTCGGCGACGATCACTTCCACAGGGGCCGCAGCGCTTCTACGGGTCAGCCCCAGCTCATCATCGGCCTCCACTTCCAGGGTATGGTCGCCGCCAACGGTGTACCCGCTCAGGTCCCAGGTGAATTTGTCGAAAGGTTCGGCGGTGTTCTCGGCTACTTTTTTGCCGTCCACATAAAAGATGGTGCGCACCAGTTTGCGGGGATATTTATCGGGGAATTCGATCAGCGCCGAAATTTCCTGCTGCCGCGGCTGGAAGGACTCGATGTCGAAAGGCCGATCGGGGTTTTGGCGCACAATCTGGATGGGGGCAGATAGCAGCGCCACATTCGGCGGCTGGATATTCAACTCGAAATGGACCGGCGGGGTGGTTAACGTCAAGCCTGCGGCGCTGACCTGCACCGCCAGCGATTGCTGACCGGCAGTCCTGATCTTCGAGGTGTAACTGAACTGGTAAATGTGCCGCAAGGACGAGAGCCATGCTTCGGGGTCGGGCAGGGTTTCGCCGCCGGTAAAGCTCAAATAATGCCCGCCGGTCTGGTCGGCCAGGTCTTGTAAAGCCAGCGCGCCGGGACTGGTCAAATTGGCTTTTGAATCAACGATCCAGACGTGGACACGCACCCCGGCGGTCTTCGCCCTGGTCGTCAGTTCTTTCAACCCGTCCAGCGAATTGGTTTCCAGTTTCCCCGAGATGAGTAACAGCGCTTTTTTCTCGCCCGGAACCGTCTGGGTGTTCTGGGCGGCGTCCAACGCAAAGGACAGCGCTGCCAGCCCGGGCTTGGCAGTGCGCGGGGCAGGGTCAAAGCTGTCGAAACGGTTTCTCCAGGCTGCGGGTTGGAAGTGCGAAGCCACGATGCCGCCGTTCCAGGTCAGGCTCAAGTCGTCCTGGCTGTCGGCAGGCAGGGCGGCCGCCCAGTTCGAAATCACGGCGGCAATCTTTTCGTAACGCGATTTGCCCAAACTGTCGCGCACTGCCAGACTCGGGCCTGAGTTGATCGCCACCACCATGCCCAATGGAACCTGGAGCTGCTGCACAGAATCGGGGACGATTTTCTGACCGTTTTCCAGCACGGCCACACTGGTCGGCGACAACCCTGAAACGAACTCTCCCTGGTCGTCAAATGCGTCCAACTGGGTGGTGATGGTGGGGAATTTGCTGAAATCGGGAGCGGCGATCAGGGCAAAAGCCTGGCTCTGCGCGCGCACAAATGCGCCGGGCAGGGCCAGGCAGATGACAAGCAAAATTAGAAAAATTTGTTGAGCAAACTTCCTATTGCGCATTGATTGATTCTAGCGGAATTGGCGGCGGGGCGGTTGGCGTTTTAGGAGCCGTCAAACGCAGGTAAGTCAACGTGAGGGCAGACTGGATGTACGTTTGCTCGATGCCGCCTATCACCAGCAGCACGGGCAAGTAAGCCAGGCAGCAGATGCCCGTAATTGCCAGCGGAACGAGGGCCGTCGCTTGGCTTGACCCGGCAGCCAACAATGCAATGCTCCCCAGCGACGGAGCGAGCGCCAGCAGCATTGGAATAAGAATGATGAAGCCAACGACCATGCCGAGCACACCCAGAATGATGGATATCAAAATGATCGTCAAGAAGTTGCGTTTGAACACGTCCCAGCCGCGGCGCAGGCTTTCCAGCACGCCTGTGTCTTCAAAAACCATCGCATTTTTTGCCTGTTCGACAATCATGTTAACAATGATGGACACAATCGAGAGACAGCATACGGCGGGAATGAAAACACCCAGCGCAACCAATAATCTTGCTACTGCTGCACTTCCATCTGCTGTGCCATTGACGATGACGCCAAACACGGCAGCGAAAAACACGACGAGCAGGATTACTGCGATGATAAAGAACGGCAGTCCAACCAACAGCGACAGGAGGAACATGCGCCAGAAATATGGCAGGCTTTCGCCCCACAGTTCGCCAAAACCCAGCCTTTCGGCTCCGGCGTCTGCCTTTTTGGCGCCATTGATCAGGCCGGTTTTTCCCATGACGCCGATGAAATAGAAAAAGAACCATAAAACGCACAGCAACAGGATGACGCCGGCAATGATCCCCCAATACTGGCCGAGAAAAGAGCGAATGGCCTCTTGCGGGTTCATGTCCTGGAACCTTTTTAAAGGTTCCGGGAGGTTGCCATTGTTCCAGTTTTGCAGCCAGCGACTATTGCTGCCATTGTTAAAGCTGGTATTGAAACCGCTGCGATTGCTCGCGCAGCCGGCCAGGATACCGAAAATCCACAAGACCTTGAATTTCCAGGTAATCTTCCAGGCTTTGACCAGGATTTCGCCCATATCGATGCTGATGTTCATTGCTTTTCCTCCGGTTTATCAAGAAGCGGCTGGTTACCCGATCCGGGAAGTTTAACCCATTGATGGATGCCAGCCCAGACTAAAAGCGGCGCGCCAACCACCGTCCCTGCAATCGGGTACGGCACACCGGCCACTATGCCCATCACCAACCCCTTGGCAATCGAAGCGCCCCACTCGTCTTTCGCCAGGTAGCGCTGCACCATTGTGGTGGCAGCAAACCCCAGGATGCCAACAGTGATGCAAGTAAAAACGAGCAGGAGCGGGTCCAATATTTCAAATGTTCCAAAGACTCCGTCCAGCGCAAGGGTTGCGAAAGCAGCCAGCGGGTGGATCGGCGGGGCGACAATGGAGCGATGTTCATCGGTCATAGAATTTCTCCTGAGTTTGTATTTTTGGAGTCAGGCGGTTGCAGGACATCCGTTAATATCCGTGAATCCGTTTCGCCGAAGGCAATCCGTTGTCGTCATTCCCATTCAATCGTGGCAGGCGGCTTGCTGGTAATATCATACACCACACGGTTGATCCCGCGCACCTCATTAACAATGCGATTGGCGATGCGCGCCAGCACGTCGTAGGGAATGCGCGCCCAATCGGCGGTCATAAAATCGTCGGTCACCACGGCGCGGATGGCGCAGGCTTCCTGGTAGGTGCGAAAATCGCCCATTACGCCCACCGAGCGCACCGGCAGCAGCACGGCAAAAGCCTGGGATGTCCCGGCTCCCTTACCCAACAGCCCGGCGGCGGACAATTCCTCGGTCAGGACGGCGTCCGCGCTGCGCAGGCGTTCGGCCCTTTCGGGCGTCACCTCGCCCAGGACGCGCACGGTCAACCCCGGCCCCGGGAACGGCTGCCGCCAAACCATCTCTTCGGGCAGCCCCAGCGCTTCGCCGACGGCCCGCACCTCGTCTTTGAACAAATAACGCAGCGGTTCCACCAACTGGAAGGCCATATCTTTGGGCAGGCCGCCCACGTTATGGTGGGTCTTGATCTTGTCGGCCTTGTTGCGGTCGGGCGCGGACGATTCGACCACGTCGGGGTAGATGGTGCCCTGTACCAAGAAGCGCGGCAGGCCGAGCGCTTTGGCCTGCTGCTCAAAGATGCGGATGAACTTCTCGCCGACGATTTTGCGTTTCAACTCTGGATCGGTGACGCCCGCCAGCGCGGCAAAATACTCGTCGGCGGCGTCCACGGCGATCAGTTCCACGCCGAGGTTGTTGCGGAAGGTGGCCGCCACCTGTTCCGGCTCGCCTTTGCGCAGCAGGCCGGTGTTGACGAAGACCGCCACCAACTGGTCGCCAATGGCTTTATGGACGAGCGCCGCCGCCACCGACGAATCCACGCCGCCGGAGACGGCGGCCAGCACCCGTTCCCCGCCCACCTGCTGGCGGATGCGCGCCACGGCGTCGTCGATTATGGAATCGGGCGTCCAGTCGGGCGTTAGACCGGCAACGTCGGTTACAAAGTGCTGGAGCACTTCGCTGCCTCGCGGTGTGTGGCGGACTTCGGGGTGGAACTGCACGGCAAAATACTTGCGTGAAAAATCGCCCATGGCCGCAATCGGGCTGCTGGTCGATTTTGCCAGCGGCACAAAGCCCGGCGGCATTTGGGTAACCCGGTCGCCGTGCGACATCCAGACCGTCGAAAGGACGTCCAGCATCGTGCCGGGGATAAGCGTCTGGATTTCGGCGAAGCCGTATTCGCGGTGAGAGCTTGGGTCCACTTTGCCGCCCAGGGCCAGTGCCAGGGCTTGCATCCCGTAGCAAATGCCCAAGATCGGCAATCCGCTCTCGATGACGAACTTCTGGAGATAGGGCGCGCCCGGTTCGTAGGCCGAGGCCGGGCCGCCCGAAAGGATAAAAGCTTTCGGGTGGATGGCCATGATGGCTTCCTGCGGGGCGTCCCATGGGAACAACTCGCAGTAGACGTGCGCTTCACGCACACGGCGGGCGATCAATTGCGCATATTGTGCGCCGAAATCGAGGACAGCAATGGAATTATGGATCATTTTGGGTTTTAGGGTTTACTCTGAGTTTATCGAAGGGTAAAAGTAGGGGTCTCGCAAAGCAGATTATTTTTTGCCGACCCATGCAAAGGCCAGGTTCTGGTCGGCTACCGGTGATAAATTCGTCTCGACCAGTTGGATTTTTCCACTTGGGAGATCAACAGCATAGAGCTTTTTATCAATGGCGATGAACAAGCCGGATGAATCGGGTTTCCAGGTAACAAAGGGAAAATCTTTTTTGCCCAAAGGTGAGGGGATTTCGTGAAGAATATTGTCATTGGCATCAAAGATTTTCAGGGTTGTTCCAATACTAACCCAATGTTGGCGATCTGGGGCAACGGAAATATTCTGAAGATCTGCGCCGGCAGGAATTAGTTTACCACCTGAAGTCAAAAAATAAGTTTCATCCCCGTTCTCAACCGCCACAAAGCTGCGATTTCCAATGCCAAATGGATAAATACGCCAAAGTCCGTCTTTCAACCTGGTCTTAAGATTATCTTTCACATTTATTAAATATAATCCAGATGTAAAAATTTGATCATAGCCAGGATGTTTCTCTGTCCATGGGGCAATCGCCAATACTCCCTGGGCCGGATCAAATTCTGCGCTATAAAAAGAACCGTCCCAAATGTTGGTAACAGCGCCGTTTTCAATGTCAACCAGACGCAATCCATAGTTGCCAGCGCCGTTTTCATTACTATTTTCGAAATAAGTATGACTGTTATACCATTCCATCATTCCACCACTGATTGAAGATAAGGTATTTATTTTTAAGCCGTTCGAAGAAATTGCATAATTAGAGTAGATTGTTCCCTCACTGATCCACCAAGTACTGCTTTGTACGATCCATTTTTCGTCCGGCGACCAGGTAATACTCTGCACTTCTTCCGGGCCACTGGTCATGCGCTGAATTTTTTGCGTTTCCATATCGTAAACATAAACGTCAGACGATGGGCCATCCATGCCGCCGGCAAAAGCCAATTTACGGCTATCGGATGTCCAGGCGAAATTTTCGATGCCGCAAACAAATGCGTCGCGGATTACAGCACCCAGCCATTCGGGGTTAGTGGAGCCTGTGTCGGGAGTAACCATTCCCTGACTGATTAAATCTTTGGCATTTTGAATGAAGTTATCGGGGTAGTTTACGGGCAAAAGGTGGGTAATGACTTGTGTCTTTCCGGTGGCAAGGTTGAGAAGATTCAGGGCAAGGTCATAATTCTGTGTGTCAGACCCAGAATTGAAACATTTGCCAGCCGAACCGGAGTAATACACCAGCCATTTCCCATCAGGCGAGAGATGATAAGCGTCAAGCCATTGACCAGACGATCTGCCGGATAGATTGAGCGGCAAGGTAATCACTTTACGCCCAACCCCATCCGCATTCATCAGCACCAATTCCTGATCCCCATCGACAGATTGCCTTTCTTTATCCACATCACGGAAATAGGCCAAATACGGCCCATTTGTCTTCAGCGGCGGTTCGGGGGTCGGTGTTGTTGAAGGTTCGGGCGCAGGCGTCCAGGTCGGTGTAACTGTCGCCGGTATGATGGAAGGCTCGGGGGTCTGGGTCAGTATGTAGTGCATGGCTGTCACGGCAGGCGTGGGCGTTTCGGCCCGCTCTGGTGGGTTGTTCGTAGGCGCGGCGCAACCCGTTGCCAGCAAGGCAGTCGCAAGAAACAGAAGAAAGTTTTTTCCCCATCGATTCATTTTACATCCTTCAGTAATCAGTTTTCAGTGTTCGGTGTTCACGTCTGAGATCAGGTGAAAGTGCAGGTAGGGAAAATCCTGGTATTTGCCGCCGTTGACGATTAAACGGTAGCCGCCTTCGGCGAGGTGGAATTGCTCGACCAGGCTTTGGGCGGTGGCAAAGACATCGGTCAAAAATGCGCCATCAGCCGCAGGGTCGAGAGCGCTCAAGGTGGCCGATCGGCTTTTTCGGAACGAGCAGGATATGCAACGGGTAGGCAGGAGTCGGGTGGTGAAACGCCAGCAGCGTGGATGTTTCTCTTAAACGGTCACCCCCTACGGGGGCAAGCCGGCAAGGCAAAGGACATGCGTCGCAATATCCAGGAAATAAAAAAAGTATTGCGTGTTGCGTATTGTCTAAATACGGAATACGCAACACGCAATACTTTACTCCGCAAAGATGATTTGATGGTCATCCAGCGAGACGATGGGTGCCAGCGATTCGACCGGCACGCCGAGGGCTTCAAGCGCCTTGCGCCCGCCCTCGAAGGTCTTTTCGATTAACGCGCCGATGCCGACGATCTCCGTCCGGGCAGTCTGCGCCAGGCGCACGAGGCCGAGGATGGTGGCTCCCGAAGCCAGGAAGTCGTCGATGATCAGCACGCGCTCACCGGGACGTAGTTGTTCGGGCGAGACGATCAGTTCGACCATGCGACCCTTGGTGTGCGATGGAGCCAGGGTCAGGTAGACCTGGTCGGGCATGGTGATCGGTTTGCTCTTGCGCGCGTAAACAACCGGCAGACCGAGGTGCAGGGCGGTAAACAAGGCCGGGGCGATGCCCGATATTTCGGCGGTCAGCACCTGGGTGGCTTTGACGTTGGCAAAACGGCGCGCAAATTCGCGCCCGCACAGGTCCATCAGCATTGGGTCCACCTGGTGGTTGATGAAGCCGTCCACTTTGAGAATCCCGCCGCCCAGGTTTTTACCGTCGCGCAGGATGCGTTCTTTCAGTTCTTTCACGATACCTCCGTAAGGATCAACCAGACGGCCTCTGGTCTGGCTGCTGGATTGTCTGTAGTAATGGATAAATCATTTTACATCGGTTGTAGTGAACAATCCAGAGGACGAATGATACTGGCAAATGGTGAGCAAGCATATAAATAAAGTTCCCCTATGAGTTCATCATAGGGGAACTTTACCAAAAACGACGTAGCTGCTCACCCATCAAAAAATAGAACACGGATTTGACGGATTAAGCTGATTTTCGCGGGTAAATCCAAAAAGAATCTGTGTAAATCCGCCTGATCAGCGTCATCCGCGTTCTATTTGAGCCATAACAGGCAA
>JBARBA010000648.1:0-23559 GCA_049792555.1 Anaerolineales bacterium | reverse complement strand
ATCGTCCGCAGTTGGTGATTACTTACTATGTGCCGTAGCATAATAAACACAAGGTGACTGTCACCTGTATCATTTCAAAATTTGGGGGAATTTGTTGTTGCAAGGTGGTTTCGATACGGCGGCGGGACAGCAACGCCGCCTACTCAACCACCGAGATAGTTGAGATGATACGTATGTAAAATATCTACTTCCAGTATATTTCTCTCGCAGTCGCGCAACAATGATTGAAATCAACTATTTTTCGCCATTAAACTACTCCCACACTTTCAGCTTTGGCATATTTATGCTGATGCCATATTTATTCCGGCGTCATAATCCAAGATTAGCGGAGATTTGACACCAATGGGATCGATGACAGCATTCTATAGACCTTAAGACGCAATACCGCATAACTTGCTATGAGATATTCGTCTTATCCATCCAGACGCCATTGTCGAACCGCTAAGATCGCCAAGAGCGCTAAGAAAAGCTCTTAAACTTCGCGTTCTTCGCCTTCTTCGCGCGTTTCGCGGTTCGATGAAGTTTTTGCCCGGTAAAAAAGCAAGTTATGCGCTACTGCCTGACGTCTGTTCGGCAGCGGTCTCCCGACCGCCGCCGTTATTCCAACACCACAATCTTGCCCGTCGTCCCATCCAGCTTGATCCTCTGCCCGTCCTTCAAGCGCTGCGTGGCGTGATCGACGCCCACCACCGCCGGGATGCCATACTCGCGCGCCACCACCGAACCGTGCGTCATCATCCCGCCCACTTCGGTGATCAGCCCGCCGGCCGTCATAAAGAGCGGCGTCCAGGCCGGGTCGGTGCCGGGGCAGACCATGATCTCGCCCGGCGCAAGCTGGGTGGTATTCGGGTCGAAGACCACATGCACGATGCCTTCCACCACCCCCGGCGAGACCGGGCTGCCGCTGATCGCGTCGGCGCTGTCGGTTTCTGCGCCCATGCCTTCGTAGAAGGCGCGCCCGTCGCTGACCAGCACGCGCGGGGCCTGCTTGCGGCGCAACTCGCGCTCGAAGGCGGCGCGGCGCGCAGCGATGAGCAACTTCCAGTCGCGGGGTTCATTGCGCGCAAGCGCCGTCAGATCGGAAAGCGTCAGGAACGACAAATCTTGCGGGTCGTCGATGCTCCCGGCGGCAACGAACTCTGCGCCCACTTCGAGCAACGCCTTGCGGGCAATGCCCATGACGCGGATGGCAAAAAACTTGGGGCTTTCGCGCGCGCCCATCAGTGTGCGGATCCTGCGCGCTGCGCCGCGCGCCAGCTTTTCTTTGAACCAGCCGCCGGGTTGCTTGCGCGCCTCGGCGGCCAGCTTCTCGATGGCCGCCAGCGCGGCCTGCTCGCCTTTGGCAAACATCACGTCGGGGGCAACGCTCGGGTCGATTTGCAGGTAACTTTGCAGGGTGTGCATCACCGCAGCCGGCTCTTCGCGCCAGCGCGGCTGGCCGAAGTCGATCTCACCCACGCCGCGCATCCCGTATTCGTCCAGGAACCCGCTAACAGCGTGTTGCGCCGCCGAGGGCAGGTTTCCGTCCAGGTAACGGCGGGCAAGCGTCGGGGCGTCGGACTCGCGGAAGACGCCCGCAGAGGCCGCATCCGCCCGGATGGCGGAGGCCGTCGCCCACAGCGCCAGGTCCATCTGCGTCGTCACGTTATGCGGCAGGCCGCGCGTCACTTCCAGCGCCAGCCCCCGGTTCTGCTCACCGGCAATTTCATTCAACAGGTTGAGCGCCGCCATGCTGGGGCCAAGCACGGGGATGAACTTCGGCAGCAAAAACGGCAGGGCGTTGGCCACACGGTCCTCGATGAAGGCCGTCACATTGGCCAGCCTGCCAAAGCGCTCGGCAGCCGGGGCAATTTGCGCCGCGTTTAAATAGCTTTCGATGTCGGCATTGAAAGCGGCGCGCGCCTTTGCCGGGCGCAGCATGTTGACCGCCATATGCGCCGCGATCGGCCCGAAAAAGCCCGCCAGGTGGCGCAGGGTGATGAACTTGAGCTTGCCCTGACCGGCCCCCAGGCGCGGGTCGGCGGCCAGCGTTTTCAAAATCTGCCCGACGCTCGGTTCGACGAAGCCCAGGAACGCGCCAAACACGCGGTTGCCGATGGGGCTGCGCATCACGTCGCTGATCTTGATCCAGATGCGCTCACCGGCCAGGCCGAACACGTCCAGTTCATCGTAGGGGGTTTTCACGCCAAACAAGCTGCCCGCGCCGGCCACGACATGACAGATCGTGTCCTGCCCGAGGGGGGTGAGCGGGCCGACCAACCCTTGCACCGCGCCGAACGAAATCCAGATTTTCAGCGGGTCGAGCGTTTCCTCGGGCACGGGGAACAGCGAGGTAATGGCCCGCGCCTGCAACAGGTATAACTGGCCGACCGAGAAAGCCCACTCGATATCCTGCGGAAAGCCGTATTCTTTTTGGACTTGTTGGCCGAGCGCTGCCAGTTGGCGGATGCCGTCATCAGAGAGCGCCTGCCGCGCTGCGGCGTTTTCCGGGACTGTTTCCACGCCGCCGCCTTTTTTGCCGCGCGTCGAGATTTTCTTTTGCCCCAGGGTTTTACTCACGATCCTGCCGCTGACGGTATCCACCACGTAATGGTCGGGTTGCACCTGCCCGGAGACGAGCGCTTCGCCCAGGCCGAGGGTGGCGTCGATGACGGTTTCGCTGCGCAGCCCGGTCAGCGGGTTGGCGCTGAACAACACGCCGGAGACATCGCTCTGCACCATTTCCTGCACCACCACCGCCAGCGCGGCGTCTTCGTGCGCGATCCGGTTGCGCAGGCGGTAGCCGATGGCGCGCGCCGTCCACAGGCTCGACCAGCAGCCGATGACGGCCTTGAGCAGCGCCTCCACGCCGATGACGTTGAGATACGTATCCTGCTGCCCGGCGAACGACAGGTCGGGCAAATCTTCGGCGGTGGCCGAGGAACGCACGGCAACGCTGACGGCGGATAGCGGCCGGCTGATGGTGGAGCGTTGGTCGTCCATCGACTGCCGTCTTAGCAGACTATAGGCCGCGCAAACGGCTTGATCCGTTTCGGCGGGTATTTTCCCTCCGGCGAACGCCGCCCGTATTTTGGCCGAAGCCGTTTCGAGCGGCCCGGCTTCGCCTGCGGCCAACCCCGCGATGGACGCGGCGATCACGCCGGTCAGTTGGTTGGCGTCCACGAAAGCGCGGTAGGCCTCGGTGGGCACGATAAATCCGCGCGGCACGGGGAACCCGGCGCGGGCCAGGCGGACAAGGTTCATGCCCTTGCCGCCGGCGATTTCAAGGGTGGCAGAGGGACTGTCAAAGGAGATTAGGAAAGATGGATTCATGCCTGTATTATATTGCACAAAAACGACGCAGGCGCGGGCTTACCCCGGTTTGGTCGCGTCTGAAATTAAATGTTGGCGCGCCAAAGTGCTGGGATAATTCGACACTGTCTTGGCGTTTTGCACTTTGCTCACCATGAAAACGCAAGTGACAGTCACCTTTAAGGTGACTGTCACTTGCTTCACTTGCTGTCACTTGCTTGCCGGGTGGTTCAGTGGTCGAGCGATTGCAGGTATTTGGCGATGTCTTCCGGTAATTTGCGGGTGTGCAGGTAGTCGTAGAGCAGGTCGCGGTAGGCTTGCGGGGAGGTGAAATGTTCGCGGATGAAGTCACGGTCGACGAGCGCGCCGTTACGCAGCCCCATCCAATCCTGGTAGTTTGAATAGGGCCAATCTTGCGGCTCGGCTGCCAGCCCATCTTTGACCGGGTTGCCGTGGATGTAAAGACACAGGTTCAGCAAGTAGGAGTAGCTATCCACATGTTTGGCTTTGTAGCGCGCTTCGAAGAGTGTGCCGCTGTGGTCGTAACGTTTGTTGTAGGCTTTGGTGTAGCTATTGAATACAAACTGCGGCAGGCTTCCCGCCGGTTCTTCGCCATCCTGTCGCAACGTAAAGTGGTAATGAGTGGGCATCAGGCTGTAGGCAATCACGGCGATGTGCAAATCGCGGCTGTATTTGCGCATTTTTTGCAGCACGAACAGGTAATTATCCTGCTCACGGAAGATGCCGGTCTGGTGCGCGCCGCGGTTGTAAATGTGATAGTACGACCCCGGCGACCAATGGATTTTATCTTTGCGGGCGTATGGCATAAAAACTCTCTCCATGCAAATAAAAATAAGTGACAGTCACCTTCAAGGTGACTGTCACTTATTTTTATTGGGTAGTGGTTAAATCGAAAGTGATAATTTGAGATTATATGCCGCTAAATTCAGCATATCACTTTGGTTTTTACCACTACCTTTTATTGAACTGCTGCGCAATCTCGTTTTGATGGTCGGCCAGGCTGCCCAGCACACCGTTGATAAAACGAGGCGCGTTATCGGAACCGAAGAGCTTTGCCAGTTCCACAGCCTCGTTGATCGCCACTTTGACGGGCGTCTCCCTGGAGACGGCAAACTCCCAGGCGGCGATGCGCAGGATATTACGGTCGATGGCCGCGATCTGGTCGAAGGGCCATTCGGGCGCATAACGCGCAATTGCGCCGTCCAATTTTTCAGCGAGGGGGAAGATACCGAAAATGATCTGGCTGGCAAACTCGGCCAATTCAGGACTCAAGCCGGTTTGTCCATCAGCAACGATCTCTTCCAGGCGCTCTTGAAAAACAACGCCTGGAAGGTGATCCGTCATATCCACTTCGTAAAGTACTTGCAGGGCAATCGAGCGCGCCCTGGTGCGAGGCTTCATACTGCTCCTTGCATATCAATCAGCCAGCCTGGAACCGGCAATTTGCGGGAAAATAATTATTCCACGGCTCATTTGCGCGCGGCGCATGGCAAAACGTTACTCATCCACCGTGTAATCGATATCTTCGATATGGATGTTGACATGGCCGACTTCCATACCGGTGATTTCCGAAATGGCGCGGGCCACCTGGTGCTGCACGGCGCGGCTGACCTCGCGTACGTTAATGTCTTTTTTAAGCACCAGGTACAGGTCCATATAAACGATGCCATCCTCGATGGTACTCCGAACGCCGTCGTGATTCCCGTGTCGGAAAAGACGGTCAAACCCACCCGACACCGGCGCCAACCGGCTGACACCTTCAACGCTTAACGCGGATTTGCTGGCAATGGTCAGCAGCACTTCAGGCGCAAGCGTTGTCTTACCCGGAAAACGATCTTCTGTCATGTTTTGCTCTCTCTCCGTTTGCCCCCAACATTTCGTAGGGGGCAAACGAGGCTTTCGATTTACATCATCACCATGCCGCCGTCGACGCTTAAAACGTGACCGGTGATGTAGCCGGCTTCGTCAGAAGCCAGGAATGCCACTGCGGCCCCAATCTCTTCGCGCGTTCCCCAACGTCCGAGCGGAATGGCTTTCATGGTAGCTTCTTTCAACTCTTCGGGCAGGTCGTTGGTCAGGTCGGTGGGGATGAAGCCTGGCGCAACGGCGTTGACGGTGATCTGGCGTGAGCCAAGTTCGCGCGCCAGCGCTTTGGTCAGGCCGATCACGCCGGCCTTGGAGGCCGAGTAATTTGCCTGGCCCGCCTGCCCCGCCAACCCGGATACCGATGAAATATTGATAATGCGGCCATGGCGCTGTTTCATCATCGGGCGCACAACGGCCTTCGAGCAGTTGAAGACGCCCTTGAGATTGATGCCCAGCACCAGGTCCCAGTCGGCTTCTTCCATGCGCATGATCAGGTTGTCGCGCGTCAGACCGGCATTGTTAACCAGAATATCGATATGCCCAAAATCGGCCAGGGTCTGGTCGATCATGGCCTTCACGCTGGCGCTGTTGGACACGTCCACCGCGATGGACGTAACCTTCCGTCCGGTAGCGGCGGCGATTTCCTGCGCAGTAGCGGCGGCCAATTCGGCGCGCAGGTCGGCAACCACAATATCGGCCCCGCGCCCGGCCAGCGTCTCGGCGATTGCGCGCCCGATGCCGCGCGCCGAACCGGTGACGAGCGCCACCTTGTCTTTTAGTGATAAAAATTGATCTGACATTGTATGCTCCTTTGAAAAATTATACCTTGATTGTATCATCTCGATATTTCGAAGGTGGTTTCGGTACGGCGGCGAAACAGCATCGCCGCCTACTCAACCACCGAGTATTGAGATAATACATCGATTGAATGTTGCGTACCTGTTACGGAGTAAACAACCCCTTATTGGGGTTTTGGTTTCAGCCCAAAGGCCAGCGTCAGCCCGACCAGCAGCGCAAACGCGCCGATGTAGATGAAGCAATCCTCCCAGAAACGCATTGGGAAGAGCCGGATGAGCGTATCTGAGTAAGCAAACTGCCAGGAAGTGCCCTGGAAAAAGAGCGAATGGAACCAGCTAAAGAAATCCCAGAAGGAGGTGACGGCAAAGACGCCGAACGCCGCCAGCAGGGCGATCATCAGGAAGCCGCCGCGCCGCCAACCCGCGCGATAGGTTTCCAGCCAGCCGCTGCGCCAAGCCCAGAAGCCGAGCGCAATCAGCGCAATCATTGTCACATCCCAAACTTCAAGCAACTTTTGCAGGACGTTTTTTACATCCTGCATGTGCGCAAGTTCGCGCGGATTGTAAATCGACGCGCCCCCTGCGGAGTCCCCAGAGGGGGAGCTTGTCGAAGGGTCGAATGTCAATGCGCCCAGATAGTCAATCCCCTGGTCGTTGATCAGATAAACCAGCGTGGGAGTGGCCCAGCGGATGCGGTCGTCCACGCTAAAACCGTAGGTATCCGCAGGGAAGCCGGGCATGTGGTATTCAACGGGCAGGAAAGCTGGTGTGAGCAGCAGGCGCACGCCGAACATAAGGATCGCCAATGGGGTAAGCAAGGTGACGATCCAGGACAAAGCAGATTTCAAGAGAGGGGGCATTTTTCTTTCCATATTTGGCAAGCAGGGGCGACCCTACTTTAATTCATTGACTCCACCGCCGACGATGAAGTTGATAATCAGGCTGTTGGTAACCCATTCCACCGGCGCAAGGTCGTCGGTGTAGACCATGCCGCCCGCCGGGTCGGACTGGAGGCCGTCGAAGGCCACTTGCGCGGCCTGCAAAAGCAGCGGCGGCGCCTGCGGGTTGTGGGCCAGCAACACCAGGTTCGTGCCCAGGTTGTCGCGCGTAGTGGGCTGTTTCGTGGCAAAGAGCATCGAGTTGAACGTGCCGGGGATGTCCATGACGTGCGCGGAGGGCAGCACCGTCAGGATCGTCGCGCCCAGGTCGTTGATCAAACGCCGGTCGCCGGGCGCGCGCCCGATGTTGACGGCCAGCACTCCGTTCGCGGTCAGGTGGTCGGCGCAAATCTGGAAGAACTCGCGGGTGGTCAGGTTGGGGGGAATATATGGAGGGCGATAGGCGTCCACAGCAATGATGTCGTACAGGTGATCGCTGTGCTCCAGTCCCCAGCGCCCGTCGGTGATGTGGACGATCAGGTTGGGCATGGTCATGCCGAAATACTTGCGGCCCACATCGACGATTTTCGGGTCGATCTCATAGCCGTCAATGGGGATGCCGCCGTAGACGGCGGTGGCCTGGCGGGCGGTTGTGCCGGCAGCCAGGCCGATGATGGCAATGCGCTGCACCTGCGAGAGCGCAAACGGCGCAGCATTGAACAGCGGCCCGACCAGGAACTGTTCCCAGGGGCCGCCGTAAAATAATTCGGTAGGGTGATATTCGGAGTGGACGCCCTGCCCGTCGTTCAGGCGCAGGTAAGTGTAGCCGTTGCTCTGGAGGACTTCGATGTAGTTGTAGTCCGATTCGGTTTCGTAGACCTGGCCGGGAGTGTTTTTGACATGGAAATCGGCAAAAATCATGATCGCGCCCAACGCAACGAGCATCAGCGCAAAGGGGATGGATTTTTTCCAGCCTTCGGTCTGGACAAGCCCGAAGAGCGCAATCGCCAACGTGGCGATGCCAAAAGCCAGGATGGTGCGGCTGGTTCCGATGACGGGGAAAAGCAGCAGGCTGGGAAGAAAAGCCCCCAGCACCGAGCCAAGCGTCGAAACGGAATAAAGTTTGCCTGAGACGTTGCCCGCTTTAGCGGCGTCCACCATACAAATGCGGATCGCAAAAGGCGAGATCATGGCCAGCAGCGTAACCGGGATGCTGAAAAGGATCAGCGTGCTGATGAATGCGCCCGCCATGATGCCCAGGTTTAACTGGTCGATGGCGGCTGCGGCGGCCACCAGCACCGGCTGCGCCACGAATGGCACCAGACCGAGCGTGAACCCGCCCCAGGCCATGATCGCGTACATGGTGCGCGGGTGCGGCGAACGGTCGGCCCAGCGCCCGCCGATGGAGTACCCCACCGCCAGGTAGACCAGGATCAGGCCGATGATCGTGGCCCAGACCAGGTTGATGCTCGAAAAGCGCATTTGCAGCAGGCGCGAGGCCCCAAATTCGGCGGCCAGGCTGGTCATGCCGGAAAAGAAGACGGTCAGGTATAAGGTTCGGCGCATGGGCGCTATTATAACCACTTATAGCGTCTGCCTGCCAAAACGCCCGGCGTTTGGAGACTGGTTTTCACTGCGTGGATTCAAGCATCTATTTCCAATATAACTGGCCCATCACGTTGGCACGCTAACAATTATTTTGCTATAATGTTTATTAGTATCATCTCAAAATTTGGGGGGATTTGTTGTTGCAAGGTGGTTTCGACACCGCACTTGCGTTTGGTGCAAGTGTACGGCGGTGGGACAACACCGCCGCCTACTCAACCACCGATGATTGAGATGATACGTTTATTACGTTCACTAAACACTGAAACCGGAGGTTCTCATGCAATCGCTTTCTCGTGGTTGGTCCTTCCTCACCGAAGCCTGGAAAATGGCCCGGGCCGACAAAGACCTGATCAAGCCCTCGATCTACGCCCTGCTGGTCGGCTTCGTCGTTTCGCTGATCGGAATCATTCCCATTGTGCTGGCCGTCGTGATTTTCGGCGGCGAAAATCTCATCGGGCGCATTATCCTCGGCGTGCTGGGCGCGCTGCTGGTCTTTGCGCAATACGCCGTCACTTACATTTTCTCAGCCATGACGGTTTCGCTGATCTACGGCTATCTCACCAAGGGCGATGGGCGCATGGAGGAGGCTTGGGACATGGTCAAGCACGACTGGCTGAATCTGTTGAGCCTGGCCGCAGCCTCCACGCTGGTCAACATCATCAAGAACACAGTGGCCGGTAATAGCCGCAACGGCAATCCCATCGGCAAGGCGATTGCCGGTCTGATCGATACCGTTTGGACGGAAGCGACCTACCTGGTGCTGCCCATCATGGTGATCGAAGACTCCAACCTGAAAGACGGCCTGAAACGCGCCACCCATATCGTCAAAAATAACCTGATGTTGGTGGGCATCAGCACCGTCGGCGTGCGCTGGATGACCGGGCTGATCGGATTTGTGCTCGGCCTGGTCGGCATCTTGCTCGGAATTGGGATCGCCTACCCCATCATCAACCTGGCCGGGGACTCGCTGATCCTGATCGTGGTCGCCGTTGTATTGGGCGTGCTCGTCGCTTCGATTTTCTTCATGGTCGCCGCAGTCATCAATTCTTACACGTCCACCGCTTACCACACCTGCCTCTACCTGTGGGCGCGCGATGTCGAAAAAGCCCAGGCCGGTCAGCAAGCGGGCATTCCCGCGCAGGTCGTCGCTCCGCAGCCTTTGGCGGCAGCGCTTGGGAACTGACATGCAGCCGGCAGGGCAGAATCGTCTCTTCTTAACCTGGGATGACGTCGACCACTTGATCGACAAACTCATCCCGCAGTTCCGGCGCGAGTTCGAAGCGATGGTCATCATCACGCGCGGCGGCCTTGTCCCCGGCGGGATGCTGGCCGAAGCCATGGGCATCACCCACATCCTGACCGCCGCCGTTGACTTTCCGGCCCAGACCGCCAACCAGCAGAACAGGTTGATGGTCTGGCCGGAGTTCATCCAGTTCCCCCCTCCCGACAAACTGATCGGACGCACCACCCTGATCGTCGACGACGTCTGGGCCGGGGGACGGACGATCACCGCCGTGAAGAACCGCGTCTCGGCGGCCGGCGGGTTCCCCGAAACGTGCGTACTGCACTTCAACCCTTACCGCAACCTGTTCAGTTCCTCGCGCCCCGACTACTTCGCCGACGTCACCGACGCCTACGTCATCTACCCCTGGGAAGTGGACCGCGGCGCAGACCGGGTGACGCTTTAGCCCCTTTTGGGGGAGTGATTTTATCGCAATATACGATATTCTTCGTCTGAATTCAAGGCGATTGGCTTTGTGAAACCAATTTGTTTTTGAATTTCGCTTACAATTCGATCTGGCAAGCTGCCACATTTCACCTGAGATGTGGTTTCCGGGAATCATTCTAAAACTGGATTTGAGATGCAATTTCAATTTACAATCTACGCCCTGCCGCTGATTCTTGCAGCCATCATTTCGGGCTGGGTGGCTTTCTATGCTTGGAGATATCGCGGAGCGCGTGGCGGGATGGCGCTGGTTATCTTATCGATGGCAATTGCGGAGTGGTCGTTGACGTACGCGCTGGAAATTATGGGCGCCGACCTTTCGACCACACTCTTCTGGACGAAAATAGAATACCTGGGGGTTGTCATTGCGCCGCTGGCCTGGCTGGTCCTGACTTTCAATTACGCCAACCCGGGCAAACGCCTGGACCGCCGGCTGGTGCTCTCCCTGACTACGATAGCAACAATCACTTTCCTGCTGGTTCTCACAACTGACTTGCACGGATTGGTCTGGAACAACATCCATATCGAGCAGGGCGCAGGTTTCTCGGTCCTGGCCGTCTCTCACGGCCTGTGGTTCTGGGTGCATTTTGCTTATGCCTATAGCTTGTTGTTGACCGGCGCATTCTTCATCCTGCGCTCCGTCGTTCTCAAGCAAGGGGTTTATCGCCGTCAAGCGGCTATCTTGATCGTGGCCGTAGCGGCGCCCTTGATTGGGAATATTTTGTATCTATCCGGCTTGAATCCCATCCGTCCCCTCGACCCCACCCCCTTTGCTTTTGCAATCACTGTTGTTGCGCTTACATGGGGCATCTTTGGGTTTCAACTGTTTGCGCTATCCCCCATCGCGCGCGACACCATTATCGATGAGATGCAAGACGGCATGATCGTCATCGACACAAACAACCGAATTACAGATATTAATCCCTCAGCCCTGCGAATCATCAATGTCGCGGGCGCGAACGTCATCGGCAGGTCAGCCGTGGAAGTGCTCAGTCCCTGGCCTGAGCTTGTCAACAAATACAAGGATATACTACAAGCTTCAGACGAGATCAGCTTCGGCGAAGGAAAGGACCAGGTTTGGTATGAACTGCGTCTCTCGCCCCTTTACAATAAACGCAAACGCTTCATCGGGCGGGTGATTACCATACGCAATGTCACCGCGTCCAGGAGCACGGAAGAATTCAAAAATTCGTTTTTGAACGACATCACGGCCTTGCAAGAAATTCACCTGGCGCTCAGTCAGGAGCATGACCTGGATACACTTTACATCCAAATGATTGCGCGGTCACAGCAAAGTTTGGGCCTCGACCGTATGGGATTGTTTTTGATTAACGATCAGGCCAACGAGCTTCAGGGGACGTATGGCGTCGACGAAACCGGAAATACGCGCGACGAAAGGTATTATCACGAAAAGATCACACCCGACCACTGGACGACGGAAATTTTGGATTCGCTTACCCACACCAAAGTATGGGAAAATGCCGAATTAATGGATAATGGAGTCGCAGTCGGCGTAGGGTGGAAAGCCGGCACCACACTCTGGACCGGCCACCAGGCCATCGGCTACCTGATGTGTGATAATTTCCTGACGCACAAACCGCTCCGTCCTTATGAAGCGGAACTGCTTTCCTTGCTGGGCACCACCTTTGGGCATCTGATCGAGCGCACGCGCGTCGAAGCCAGTTTGCAGGAGAGTGAAGCGCGTTACCGCCAGATTGTGGAAAACGCCAGCGACGTTATTTACCGCACCGACATGGATGGACGGTTCACCTATATCAATCCCATTGGCTTGCATTTTTTGGGTCTCGCCAGTGACGCTGAATTGACCGGCAGGCATTATCTCGAAATGGTGGCCCCCCATTTTCGTCATCACCTGAAACGCTTTTATGACCGCCAGTACATCGCCAAACAGAAAAATACCTACCAGGAGTTCCCGATTGTCTCTACCATCGGGCGCGAGGTCTGGCTGGGCCAGAACGTGCAACTGATCGAGGAGAATGGGCAGGTGATCGGTTTCCAGGCTGTGGCGCGCGACATTACCGACCTGATGGAGGCAAAAGATGCGCTGGCCCTGGCGCGCGATCAGGCATTGGAAGCCAGCAAACTAAAAAGTCAGTTGCTGGCAAAAGTCAGCCATGAGTTGCGCACGCCGTTGGGCGGGATCCTGGGATACGCCGAGTTGCTGCGCTACGGCGCTTTTGGCCCCCTCGAAGAAAAACAAGCGCATGCCGCCTCTCAAATTATCGATAGCGCGCATTACCTGACGGCTATGGTCAACGAACTGCTCGACCAGGCGCAGGCCGAAAGCAAATCAATCATCCTTCATATTGACAACTTCAACGTAAACGAGCTGGTTCAACACGTGGAATCAAATATGAGCGTGCTGGCAGGCAAAAAAGGGCTGACGCTGAGAACCAGCATTGCGTCGGAGGTGCCCGAGACATTACGCGGCGACCGCCAGCGTTTGCAGCAAATTTTGATCAACTTGGCGGGCAATGCCATCAAATTTACCAAAACCGGCGAGGTGGGCATCCATGTTTATTGCCCCGACGATGCGCACTGGGCCATGCAGGTTGCCGATACCGGCGCGGGCGTCCCAAAAGAAGCGCAAGCTTACATCTTTGAGCCTTTCCGCCAAGTCAATAATGCCATCACGCGTGAGAATCGCGGCACCGGCCTGGGCCTATCGATCACCAAACAGTTGGTCGAAATAATGCGAGGCGAAATCACGCTCGAAAGCGAAGTCGATAAGGGCAGCACGTTTACCATCGTCCTGCCCATCCTGAAAGACACGGAGAAAAACGCATGAACCCCCCACTGGCAATGATCGCCGAAGACGACCCCAAACTCGGCATGATTTACGAAACGGCCTTGCAACAGGCCGGTTACGCCACCTATCTCGATAAGGGCGGCGACCAACTTCTGAACGACCTGCCCGGCCTCGACCCGGCGCTGATCATCCTGGATATGCAACTGCCCTACGCTTCGGGAGCCGATATTTTGCGCCAGATCCGCGCCGATAAACGTTGGGACAAGGTTCCCATCATCGTCGCCACGGCCGATCTGTTCGCCGCCAAATCGTTGCAGGGCCAGGCCGAGTATGTTTTGCTGAAACCCGTCAGCGTGGCGCGTTTGCTCGAAATTGTCAACCACCTGCGCGAAGACAAGAAAAGCTCCCAATGACCAGACCGCTGGCTTTAATTGTCGAAGACGATCTCCAGATTGGGCCAATCTTTTCGCTTGCCTTGCAAAAAGAGTTTGACACCGAAATCATCACGGATGGGCAAGCTGCGCTTGACCGGCTTGCGCGGGTAACGCCTGCCGTCGTCGTGCTGGATGTCAACCTGCCAAAAGTTTCAGGGAGCGACATATTGAAATACATTCGGGCTGACTCGCGCCTGGCAAAAACAAAAGTCATTATCGCCACCGGAGATTCGAACCAATTTTCGGCCCTGTCCGGCGAAGCGGATATTGCGCTGCTTAAGCCGGTCAGCCCGTTCCAATTGCGTAAATTAGCCTCGCGTTTGCACTCCGGTTGAAAGCTCAACAAAAGACCCGCCCCAAAAGGGCGGGTCTTTTCCAGTGCCGGGGGAGAGAATTGGACTCTCGACAAAGGGCTTATGAGTCCCCTGCTCTACCACTGAGCTACCCCGGCGTTCCAGCGGGCTGTATTTTAGTATGCTCTGTTTGATTTGTCAACAAGGCTGGGAAAATTAAAATGGGGCGTCGATCATTGCTTTTGAAGCCTTTCCAGGGAAGAAAAACCGGGCGGCAATCTCTGATGAGGTTGTCGCCCGGTTTGGTTTAAAGGCCATAGGGGGGCGGGTCTAAGACCCGCCCCTACGGAGACCCGCCCCCTGCGAGACCCGCCCCTACAAGGGGAAAAATTTACTTGGTTTCGAAGTGACCGTACGAAACGGTGCTGTTATAGCTGACGTACCAGTAGCCGTTGATCTTGGTCGGCAAGGAACCGGCGGCGACATAGACATTAAGCTCGCTCACGCCATTGACCGTCAGGCTGGTCAGGTTCCAGGAGTTGATGTACGTGCCCAGGTTGCTGGATTGCCAGCAGAACGTCCCCGTGCCATCGTAGGTGAAAGGAGCGGCGATGGTGGATGTCACCGGGCTGCACGCGCCGCTGATCGTTGGGGTAATCGTTGGGGTATTGGTGATCCCAACAGTGGGAGTGCGCGTCAGGGTGTTGGTAATGCCGGCAGTGGGGGTGCGGGTTGGGGTGAGGGTGATGCCGGCGGTGGGGGTGCGCGTCGGGGTAAGGGTGATGCCGACAGTGGGGGTGCGGGTCGGGGTAAGGGTGACGCCGACAGTGGGGGTAATGGTGCGGGTGGGGGTGAGGGTAGTCGGAAGTGGAGTGGGAGTGCGGGTCGGGGTGTTGGGCGTACCCGGTGTATTGGTAGGCCCTGTGCTGCCGCTCGGTTCCGTGCCCCAAACGAGCACGCCGTTGTAATAGAGCGTGACCTTGCTCCAGTCAGCGTCGGCGGTCTTGGTGGCGTCGAATGAGTAGTCATTGGTCTGGGTGTAGTTCGACCAGTCGCTCTTGCTGATGCGGTTCTGGACATCGCCGGTGCTGGCGTACGGGGCCAGGTTCCCGGCGGCGGACGAGAAGGTGATTTCCATGTAATGGTCTGCGCCGGTGACCGGAGTGGACATTGTGACAAAGCTGGCCGTGACGTTGCCGCAGCCAATAATCGCGTACAGACAGCCGTACGTGTCTGCCACCGTTGTGTCGGTGGTGTAGTAGTAGCGCACTTTCAGGGCGCTCAATGGAATGTATTGCAAACCGACGCCGGTATTGACGATATTCATGTAGGGCGTAATTTGGTTGGCGGTTGCGGTGGTGTTGGCGGTCATGTACTGCACCTTGAGCACCTTGGTTATGTCTACTGTTGGCGTGATGGTCGGGGTTGGGAAGGGGCCGCTCTTGGCTTTCATGTTGGCCGAATGCGTGTGGAACGCGGCCAGTTCAGGAGCGCCCAGCGGTACGCCGTAGTTGGTGTCGGAGTCTGTGTTTTCATACCACCAGAAGGCGTCGCCGTCGCCGCCGTCTTTTTCCAGTTCTCCGTACATGCCGTTCCACCAGGTTGTGCGGTCAACGCCCGGGAGTGTATTGAATTCGCCCATGAAGAAAGGCTTGGCGACCACATTGTGGGCATCGCTGATCCAGGCTGCAATCAAAGTCTGGGTTTGGGCCAGCGTCAGGTTGGCCCAGGTCTCGGTCGGGTAAGGATGGGCCGAGGTGAAATCGATATACGGCGACTGCTGGATGTAGACAAACGGGTTGCCTTCGTCGCCGCCGAAGCCGTATTTGGACTGGTGGCCTTCGAGACCGGCGTCGAGCATGTGGTTGGAGTCGATGCCCTTGATGTAGGCGCCCATCTCATCGACCCAGGCGCGCAGGGTGGTTCCGCCGGTGTCTTCAGCCGTCGAGACGCCCTGGTAACGCGGCTCGTTCATCAGTTCCCAGGCAAAGATGGTCGGGTCGTTTTTGTAGGCGACGCCGGTGTAGTGGTTGACGCGGTTCAGGGCATAGCTGACGTAATTCTTGTATTGGGTGAAACAGCCGGGGCACTTGGTCTTGTCGAAGAAGATGGCGCGGCCCGGCTGGCCGCCAGTCAGACCTTCCCAGGTCAGGCGCTGGTCAATGCCGCCGTAGGCTTCCCAATAATTCTCGAAGGTCGGCAACAGCCGGATGCCATGGTTTCGGGCAGACACAATGATATAGTCGAAGAGGTCGAACTCGGCCTCGTTGTAGACGCCCTTGGTGATCTCAAAGCCGTGCCAGGCCTCGTGGCTGAACATCCACAAACGCACGACGGTAACGCTATCGACTTTCAGGTTGGTGAAGAGCGTGTCGATCTTGGTCTTGTCCATGTACTTGTTTTCGATGTCTGCCTGGGTGGTGTTGCTGCTGCCATCGCCGTAGGTGAAGAGATCGTAGACGTTGGTGCCGGCGAAGTAGTAAGGACTGCCATCCTGGCAGAAGTGGATGCCGCAGGCGTAGACAAAGCCGGCAGGCGCAGCCGCTGCTTTTTGCGGCTGCCTGAACATGTTCACACTCAGGGCAGTCACAATCAGGACGAGAACTACACTTAAACTGATGATTCGGAGAAGACGGGGATTCTTTTTCATAATGGATTCCTTTCAAATTTAATGAGGCGGATAAATTGAATTGCTGAAACCGGTCTGGTTTGTAGAGCAGGCATACGCTCCAACTCCATACCGGCTTTATTATATTTCCAGATTGAACGGGGCGACTTGACGAAAGTGTTGGTTCCGGGTAAAGCCGGGGCAACCACGATCTTGTAATTGCGAAGATAGGGCAGGTTGGGGATGCAGCAGTTTCGGTGCGGCGAAATACGCCTACTCAACCATCCACTGTGTCCTTACCTGCCCTATCGGGTTAAGGAGTGGCTAATTTCTCGTTATTTGGCTTCGAAGTGACCGTAAGAAACGGTGCTGTTGTAGCTCACGTACCAGTTACCGTTGATCTTGGCCGGGTAAGAACCGGCGGCAACGTACAGATTGGTTTCGCTCACTCCGTTGATCGACAGGCTGACCAGGTTCCAGGAGTTGACATAGCTGCCCAGGTTGGTGGATTGCCAACAGAACGCGCCCGAACCATCATAGGTGAAAGGCGCGGTGATGGTGGAAGTCACCGGGCTGCATGCGCCGCCTGGGGTGGCTGTCGGGCCGCCCGCAGTAGGTGTGCGAGTGGGGGTCAAGGATGGGCCGACGGTTGGGGTTTTGGTGCGCGTGGGGGATGGGCCGGTGGTGGGTGTGCGGGTGAAGGTGGGGGTGGCTACCGTACCACTATAGACCGAGCATTGCACGGACGTGCTCGACAAGCCGTTGGCGCCTGTGAAGACGATGTTGCCCCAGGTGGTGGGGGAGCTGGCATTGAAGCCGTTAACCATGTCCAACGCTGCATCACTGGAGCCATTACCGCTCCACGACCAGGCCATCCAACCTACGCTATTGGACTTGGTGTAAGACATGATATCGGCGTAATCCACAGCCGAACCGGCCAGGGAAATGCCGAACTCGCCGACGACCAGGGGCAGGTTGTTGGTCTTGAAGGTATCGATGTAGGACGTCACGGTGCTGGTTGTGTTAAAGACCGAGTACATGTGGATGCTGAAGATCGTATTCTTGGCGGTATCGGCGGCAAAAACGCTGGCGGCGTTATCGCGCATGACGAACTGCCAGTCCTGGCCCCAGTTGGGGGCATCGACCATCAGCGTGTGCTGGAAGCCGGCGGAGCGCATGGCGATGATCGCATTCTTGGTGTCCGCAATCCAATTGGTGGTATTGTTATTGCCGTAAGGTTCGTTGCCGATGTTGATGATCACGTAATTTTCCTGGCCGGTCAGGACACTCTGGATGCTCTTCCAATAATTGACCGCGTTGGCCAGGGTATCCGCCGCGCTGGCTTCGCCATAGCCGGTGGTATCGTGGACTTCGAGCACGCAGACCAGCTTGTTGGTCTTGCACAGGTTGATGATGGTGGTCACTTCGCTGGCGCTGGTCGGGCCCCATTGATGGCCATCGCCCAAGACGACACGGATGGTATTGGCGCCTTTGGCCTTGATGTCGGCAAAGGCAGCATTGTTGCCGGTGTACCAGACGTACGCATGGCTGATGCCGCGCATGAGGAAGGTATTGCCATTGGCATCGATCAGGCTGCGTCCGCTGATGTGGAAGCCGACGGCGGCTTTGGCTGGCGCTGCTATCGACAAGCCGATTGCCGCAACGATCACGAGGATTACGATTAACAACGATGATACTTTGTAGATTTTTTTCATGGTATGTCTCCTTTAGTTATATTGGTTGAAAAAACTGAAATGTTGCCAGTACAGTATATGGGTAGTCGTTTGAACAATGATCGATGGGCCTCCTCCTGGCAGGCGCTGCCGTTCAGATGAAAGTGGGGGGCGCGGGGTGCGCGCCGCCGTAGTTTTGGCGCTGAAACCGAGGTGGATGGAGCTGCCGTTGAGTGCTACACGGTCTCGGCTAACTCTATTGAAGTTTTATCTAAAACTTTAGTAAAGTTAGTTAAATTTTAGCATTCCTGAAATCTTTGTCAAGCAATTTTTTAACCAAAACGGGCCTGCGCAAAAGCTCTTGTTGAACTAAATTGATATTTTAGGGTTTTCCACCACATAAACGAAAAAAGAGAACACGGATTGGGCGGGTTGATCTGATTTTCGCGGATAAACCCTGAAAAAAAATCTCCCGAAGAGACACCGGGACAGGTGTGCGCAAATCCGTCGAATCGGCGTCACCCGCGTTCTCTTTTTCAAAACATACGGTAGAGAAACGCCGGAAAGCGTTCAAGTTGAAATCTCAGTTTACGCAAAAATAGCGTAAACTTGGGTGAAGAACGAAAACTTACCCAATCAGCGCCCTTTATGGCAAAAGGTTTAAATGATGACAAACAACCAACCAATCGGCTACATCGTCGGCGGCGGTCTCAAAGAATCCTTCTCCGCCCGACTTACTGTTGACCCGCTGACCGTGCAGGAAGGCGGATTCGTGGTGATCGACAGCGGCTCCTGCCGCTTCTATGGGCTGGTGACGGATATGCAGCTCGGGGCCACCGATCTGCGCTTTGCGGACGAACAGAGCGAGAAGCGCCTGCCGCCCGCGCTGGCGAAAGCCCTGCACGGTCAGACTCTTTTCACCAACCTGGAAATTTTGCCCGCGCTGATGCTGGAGCACGGCCCAGAACTGAATGCGCCCGATTACAAGCGCTGGCGCGCGGAACACCCTGAAGACCCGCGTCCCATCCCGGTTAAAACCGTCCCTTCACACCATGCGGAAGTTTTTTTGGCATCTGAGGGGGATATTGGCGAAATTTTTGGCAGAGATGGTGACAAAGGCAACTTCGTCATCGGCTACACCCGCGAGCAGGGACACCCCGTCTGCATCGACCTGGACAAGTTCGTGCAGCGCTCGTCGGGCGTCTTTGGCGCCACCGGCACGGGCAAATCCTTCCTGACGCGCATCGTCCTGGCCGGGTTGATGCAGCGCGGCAAAGCCTCCGTATTGGTGCTGGACATGCACAACGAGTACGGCTTCGACGATACCGCTTCGGACACCGGTCAGCGCGTCGTCGGGTTGAAGAGCAAATTCGGAAGCAAGGTTAGAGTCGTCGGGGTGGGAGCGGGAGCGCGCATCCGCAACAGCGCGCCCGATTTCAACCTCGAAGTCGCCATGAAAGACATCTCATCCGCCGACGTCGAAATGCTCAGCCGCGAACTGAATCTCAAAGAGACCACGCCCACCACGTTGAACGCGCTGTATACGTCCTTTAAAAGCGACTGGTTCAGCCGCTTCAAGGCCATGAACCGCGACGAGATCGAGGTCACGGACGAAAATACCGGCAAGATCAAGAAAGTGCCGCACCCCGAAAGCGTGGCGGCCTGGGCCGACGAGAACGGCGTCAACGTCATGGCCGCCGAGGCCCTGCACGACAAGCTGCGTCGCCTGTTCGGCAAAACCTACATCGTCGAGAAACCGGCTTCTGATGGCATTGCCGAAATCATCAAGGCGCTCGAAGCCGGGCAGCACGTCATCCTGTCGTTCGGCGACTTCGAAAGCGACCTGGACTACCTGCTGGTTTCGAACCTACTGACGCGCCACATCCGCGAGGCCTGGGAGAAGCGCACTAACGAATTTAGAACTCATGGGAAGCTGGAACCGCGCCCGCTGGTGATCGTGGTCGAGGAAGCGCACAAGCTGCTCAACCGCGAAATGGCCGCGCAGACGACCTTCGCCGCTATCGCGCGTGAACTGCGCAAATACTACGTTACCCTGCTGGTCGTGGACCAGCGCCCGTCGCAGATCTACGACGAGGTCATGTCGCAGCTTGGCACGCGCATCTCCGGCTGGCTGGGCGACGAGGACGACATCCATGCCGTGCTTTCGGGCCTTTCGGGCCGCGACGCGCTGCGCGGCATGTTGGCAAGATTACAACCCAAAGAAGAAGTCCTGCTGCTGGGCTGGGGCGTGCCCATGCCGCTGCCCGTGCGCTCGCGCAGGTACGACGATGCTTTCTGGAAGGAACTGCTGGGCGGCAGGGCCAAACGCAGCGAGGAAGAGGGTTTGAAGGATTTGGGATTTTGATCGCAGGAGAAAGTGTATAATCAAAACAAGGTAAAACCATGACTGTTTACGTCCCGCCGGTAACCAAGCGCAAACGAATTCCGCAAGCGGCCATTGATGATGTCGTGCGGCAAATTGTGGAGAAATTCCACCCGCAGAAAATCATCCTGTTTGGCTCATACGCGCGCGGCAATTTTCGTCCCGAATCAGACGTGGATTTGTTCGTGGTCATGGAAACGCTGCTTAAGCCCGTCCGGCAGGAGATCGAGATTTCTCGTCAACTCGACTACGAATTTGGCCTGGATTTACTGGTTTATACGCCGGACACGCTAAAAGAGCGCCTGGCGCTGGGGGACTCGTTCTTGCGAGAAATTATCAGGGATGGAAAGACCGTTTATGAATCCACTGGTGGATGACTGGATCGAAAAAGCAGAAGGTGACTTCCACGCCGCGGGGCGCGAACTGCGCGTTCGCAAGAATCCGGCCTGGCATGTGACTTGCTTCCTTTCGCAGCAATGCGCCGAAAAATATCTCAAAGCATTCCTGGAATATCACGGCCAGGAAATTCCGAAAGTCCACCACCTGGTTGATTTGCTCAAATCCTGCAAGGAAATCGATCCTGCCCTGGAGATTTTGCGCGCCGACCTGGATCAACTCAAGCAGTATGCCGTGCGGGTACGATATCCTGGCACAACTGTAGACAAGGACGACGCCAAATCCGCATATCAGGCCGGGAAGATTGTGCGGCAGGCGATCAGGCAGCGATTGGGATTGGGATAGGCCAAGTGTATAGTGAGGAACAGGATTTGAAGGATTTGGGATTCTGATTATCCACAAGAACACCCTTCGACCGTGCTCAAGGCAGGCGCTCCACCCGCCCGCCCCCTGTAGGGGCGCGGCGGTTTTTGAAGGACAAGACCATCCGCAAATCCCCCACCGCGCCCCTACGCACAACACTTTCCCGTATGAGTTTATGTGAGGCACTAGAATTGAATGGATTTTTGGGATTTTTCGTTGGCAGGTAAATTGTTTTGACGTACCATTCGATTGATTAACCAATTAATCAATCGACAAGGAGAAATATGGATCACACCATCAGCGCAACACAGGCGCGCATCCATTTCGGAGAAGTAATCCGCTGGGCCAGGTCCGGGCCGGTGTTTGTGGAACGGGATGGCAAGCCTGAAGTCGTAGTAATTTCCAAACAGGAATATGACCAATTGGTGACAACCGCGCCCAAAAAAGACTGGCAAAAAACGCTTGACGAACTGCACGAAAAACTACGCCTCGAACTGACCGGGCGCAGCCTGCCGGATTCTGCCAATCTAATTCAGCAAGGCCGGGAAGAACGTGATGAGCAACTCCACACATTGCCTGAGTGAATAAAAAAAGCCGCGAGTCTATTTCCAATGCCCACCTACCCTGATTACATCCACAAAATGTTAGCCCGCGCGCGCGACGAAGGCCAATGGTACGCGGCCCAGCCTGACGCGGCGGGCATCTGTTTCGACGCCCTGGCGCTCTTCCCCGATTGCAACGAAGCCAAAGAACTGGTCTACGAACTCTTTTGCGACGAGTGGACGGTTTACGACAACCGCGTCGCCATCCAGCGCATGATCGACGAATGGGACGACCGCCCGTGGCAGCACCGCCGCCGGCTGGCGCTTTCGTTCCGTTTTATGAGTCGCTGGGAAGGCTGGCACCGCGAATACGAAGAGGGGCGCGAAACCGAGCTGAACGGACCGGTCGACGCTGCCGAAATTCTGGATGCAGGCAAAAGCGAACTGCTTGGCGCGTATTGCCTGGGCGATGAAGAATGCACGGATTACGCCTGGGCCATTTTTGCGGACGCGTTGGCTAAAACCAACGACCCGCGCGCGGTCTTGCTTTGGATCGGCAAAATCTACGCCGACCTGGGCTTTTTCGCCGACGCGGCAGAGGCGCTTGGCGAACACTGTTCGCGCTACGACGACGCGGACGCCAAACGGCTGCTCGTCGAAGTCGTCTGGTGGCGCGATAACGCCCACCGCATCCCGTGGATCCCGCCGCGCGGCGACGGCGCGCGTTACAACCGCATGATGCGTTCCATCGACCCATCCGCGCCATCGGCTGACGATGAAATTCGCCGCGTTCGCAGCGAGAACCAAAAGGAAAGGATTGCGCCCTATCGCCCCAGCATCGACCCCCAACTGGCAAAACTTTTCGCAGTATCCATTCCGGTGGAAAACGCAGCGCCCACCCTTGTGGACTGGAGTTTTCTCGATCAAGACGCCAGCCAACCCGGAGAGCCTGCGGAGTGGGTCAAAGAGCAGATCGAAATGTTCGAAGATGCTGAAGTGGACAGGGAAATGATCGATGAAATAAAGCGCATGCACCGCTGGACTCATAACATCACACCCCCATCCACGCCGCCGAGATATGGCGACTCGGATAAGGCGTGGGAATAACGCAAAAGCGCGGCGGTTTCTGAGATAGAGGACAATCCGCAAGCCCCGCTAAGGTATACGACGCCAAATTGAAGAGGAAAAACAAATGAAGACGCCCAGATTATTGTTTGTCCCCGCGCTGGTCTTGCTCATCCTGGCCCTGACAGGCTGCGGCCTATCCCCCGCGCAATTGACGGCCACCGTCCGGGCCGCCGAAATCCTGACTTTGACGGCTGCGCCCACCGCCACGCCGCCCCCCAGCCCGACGCCGACCGGCACGCCAACGCCTACGGCCACAATCACGCCCTCGCCCACCTCCACCGAAACGCCTACGATCACCCCGGTCCCCACACCGGACAGGGTCGTTCCTGGCAATTATTACCTAAATGGGTGGTGCGGTCACAGAAATATGCCCAAGGGAGGCACATTGGAAATTTGCGTTCCAATGATCACCGTTGACAGCGACCATCATTTGATTTTTAACGTCACCTGGATGCTTTCGTACATTCCCAACAATACCATCGTCACCAAACGTTCCGACGAAGGCAACCGAAACGTATACGTGACTGACGAATACGGCAAACGTTACGACCACGTTGCTGGCGGTGGCATGGCCTATTTTGATGGCAATATGGGTGCCGGAGTTACAATGGGAGGCTCGTTCGATTTCGGCGTCGCAGCGGTGGGGGCATTCACCTTTACCTACCATGACGAAGACAATGGCATCCTGATCGGCGGCATCACTTTATCTCCCCAAAACGTGAGCACTGTCGGAATCGTCACCTACGAAAATTACTTATTGGAACAGTATCCGCTGCTTTTGG
>JBARBA010000647.1:0-6109 GCA_049792555.1 Anaerolineales bacterium | reverse complement strand
CTATAGAATTATTCCAAATGGAATTGAGTATGAGAGATTTGCCAATTCCAACATATCAGCTTTTCCGAAGTTTACTGACGGAAAATTCAATATTTTATTTGTTGGACGTCTTGAACAAAGAAAAGGATTTAGGTATTTACTACAAGCAATTCAATTAGTTCAACAACATCATAACGTGCGCCTACTTGTTGTCGGTGGTTTTAAATTAAGCGAAACAAAAATTTACCAGCAGTACATCAAAAAGAATGGGTTGAAAGATATTGAATTTATTGGTTACGTGACCCCCACTGAATTGCCTAGATGGTACCGCACAGCTCATTTGTTATGTGCCCCAAGTTTGGGCCGCGAAAGTTTTGGGCTAATATTATTAGAAGCAATGGCGGCCGGCTTACCTATCGTTGCTAGTGATATCGAAGGGTATCGGGATGTCATAACCCATAATGTAGAAGGTAGTTTAGTATGTCCTACTAATGTCGGTGCTCTTGCATCTGAGATATCAAGATTGATTTGTTCTCCACAATTATGTGCTATGTTTGGACTTGCAGGGCAAGAAAAGGCATCAAATTACACTTGGGCAAAGGTAACACAAAATATTCTAGATTATTACTATGAACTTCTAACAGCTTAACTAGATTTACTCAATAAGTTCAGAACTGCCCATTGCATACTAACCCACCACAGGAACTTACCCCTCATGTTTAAACGTAATTCATCCACAGGACAACTCACCACCCCGCCCGTCGTCCAGGCGGTCGAACGCATTACCTCGGTGCTGGGACCGGGCGTTATCTGGGAAGGCAAAATCGGCGGCTCTGGCGGAGTGCGCATCGAAGGCACCTTCGAAGGACAGATCGCCCTGCGCGGCATGTTGGTCGTCGGCGAGAGCGGACGCATCACCTGCGAAAACATCCGCGCCAACAACGTCATCGTGGCCGGGGCGGTGCGCGGCAACATCACCACCCAGAAGCTTGAAATCCGCGCCACCGGGCGCGTGTGGGGCGACGTTGTTACCACCTCCTTCGTCACCGAAGACGGCGGCTTCCTGCGCGGCCAGATCCGCATGGAAGACGCTGTTGACCTCGATCTCGGCCCCGACCCCACCGCCGATACTGCGCCCACCATCATCCCGCCGCCTTCATAGCGAGCAAACGCGCCACGCACCTTTTTCGCGGTGCGTGGCGCGTTTTATTTCAGTTGAAGCCTCGCAGAATGTAGTATATTGCGCGTTACGTCCACTCCGCTGCGCTACGGGATTATATAAACCTTCAAAACGGAATACGCAACACGCAATACGGATTTGTTTCAACTCATTTGCGAAGTAACCGCGCCCTTCGGTTGAAACACACCCTTATTACTTCAAGCCAAACGTCACATCCACCGTGGCCTGCACCGAAATCTGGCCCAGGCTGACCGGCCCGTTTTCGTTATCCCCGCTGCCAGCGGCGGGAGCAACGTTCTGGGAAACGTTCTGCGACGAAACATTCTGATTGCGTCCGTATCCGCCGTAGTACGACGACCAGGTATTCTCGTCGATGTGGATCACACAGCCTGCTTCGGTCCCCACGCCCTTTGCCAGGGCCTGCGCCTTTTCCTGCGCGGCTTTGATCGCCATGTCGCGCGCCTGGTCGCGGTATTTGCGCAACTCGCTGGTATAAAACTCAACGTTGATCACCTGGTTGGCGCCCGCCCCCAGCGCTGCGGCAATCACGTCGCTGGCTTTGCTCACGTCTCGCAGGGTGATGGCGATGTCATTGCTGATGCGGTAGCCTGTGATGGTCAACGAGTCATATTTTTCATAGACCGGCTCGATGATATATTGATCGGTCGAAATGTCCTTTGATTCGATCTTCATCGATTCGAGCGCCGCGAATACCCTCTGCGTTGCTGTCGTGTTGACCAACTGCACGGCATCGATGCTGGCAGCGTTGGATTGCACACCGATCAGGATCAATGCCCGGTCAGGCACAACGTTCACAACCGCCGTCCCGCTGACCTGCACGCTGCGGGCCGTGTTGCAGACGGGTTGGGCCGCTGCGGCAGCTTGAACAGCCGGCGTGGCTGTGACCTCCGCAGCCCGAACGCCGATATTGGGCAGGCCAACGACCAGCAGGATGAAAACCAAAATGCCGCATAAACCGGCGTTAATCAAAGTTGGGACGTGTTTCATGGGAACCTCCTGGGAACGAGACGCGATTTTTGACTATCATACCCCTTCATACAGGCAGAAACAAGCCAATTTTTGGCAGTCGAGGATCAGCCTGTTGTATTTCGTGTCGCGCAGCGCTTCCAGAATAAAAACCGGCGGCGCTGGCCTCCCGAAGAGCGGGAAAAGTTTGCAAAATCGAACGGTGGAGAAAAACCATCGGCGCTGGCGCAGATCGTTGCTATAATTAACCGATAACGTTTCCGCTTGGTTCCTGTCTTGACGCAAGCGCGCAGAAGGTGAGGCCCCAACCCGATGACCGTCCTCGACCCCGAAAAACAACAACAAGCCAAACAATACGCCCGCATCAAGCGCCGTCTCTGGCTGGTGGATACTGCCTTCAGCGCCCTGTACGCGCTGGCCTGGTTGGCATTCGGCTGGGCCGTCGGCGCGCGCGTCTGGCTGACGAGTTTCTTCGCCAACGAGTGGTTGCTCGTGCCTGCCTTCGCGGCGCTCTTTGGCGGCATCTATTTTTTGCTCAACCTGCCGCTTAGCTACTACGCCGAATTCGTCCTGCCGCACCGTTTCGACCAGTCCAACCAGACGCTCAAAGATTGGATCGTTGACCAGCTCAAGGGCCTGTTGATCGCCGTCCCGCTGGGCATAATCCTGATCGAGGGCCTCTACGCTTTCCTGCGCGCCTTTCCCGATACCTGGTGGCTATGGGCCGCGGGCGCGCTGCTGGTCTTCCAGGTGCTGCTTGCCAACCTGGCCCCGCTGGTAATCCTGCCGCTTTTCAACAAATTCGTCCCCCTGGGCGACGAGCACGCCGAACTGGCCGAACGACTGATGAAACTGGCCCAAAAAGCGAACACCAAAGTCCAGGGCGTCTTCACCTTCGATATGTCGCGCCGCACGAAGGCCGCCAACGCCGCGCTAACCGGCATTGGCAACACCCGGCGCATCATTCTGGGCGATACACTGATCAACGAGTTTACGTCCGACGAAATCGAGACCGTGCTGGCCCACGAACTCGGACACCAGGTCCACCGCGACATTTCCCTGTTGATCGGTTTGGGGACGATCACCACGCTGGTGGGCTTTTATCTCGTTTCGTTGGCGCTGACCTGGGCTGTGGGTGTCTTCCACTTCAACGGCCCCGCCGACGTGGCCGCGCTGCCCGCTTTTGGCCTGGTGCTGGGAGTCTATGGCCTGCTGACAATGCCGCTCGAAAACGCCTTTTCCCGCTGGCGTGAGCGCCTGGCTGACGAATATGCCCTGCAAGTCACCGGCAAGAAGCAGGCTTTCGCCTCCGCTTTTACCCGTCTTGCCAACCAGAACTTGAGCGAGGTTGACCCTGAAAAATGGGTGGTCTTCATGTTCTACGATCACCCTCCGCTAAACGAACGTATTAAGATGATCGAAACTTTCAAATCTGGAGTATCATAAACCTATCACTATCGCATAAACCGCGACCTTGATGGAAGGTAAGGAATATCGTGAGCGGCAAAAGCCTCAAACGCACTCGACCTACAATCGGCATCCTGGCTGGCTGGTCTCCCTACGAAGGCGCAGAACCAGATAATTACCTTGCCACCATCCTGGCTGGTATTCAATCGGCAGCCCTCATCCGGCAATGTAACTTGCTCATCGGGTGGGGGGTGGCCGGCGCCAGCAAGACCAGCGTCTATCCGGCCTGGCCCGAGCCTTCCCCCGAATCTGATTTCGTCCCTGTCGGTCCGTGGAATACGGACGGTCTGATCGCATTTACGCCGCTTCGAAGCGAATACCGTTCGCTCTACTTGCGGCGCTTGATCGCAGATGGCTACCCTGTCCTTTTCATTGCCTCGGGAGAAAAAGGCCCGACCATCTCTGTCAACAGCAAGGAAGGCATCCGCCAGGCCGTGGCGCATTTGGCGAGTCATGGTCATCGCCGCATCGTTTTTATCGCCGGGACGCCAACCGATCAAGGCGATAGCGCAGCGCGGCTTAATGCCTATCACGCAGCGGTCGCGGAATATGGTCTGGAAGCCGATCCCCAACTGGTTGTCTGGGGCTGGCACAGGGCCGATGAGGGGCGCAAGGTAATGCACGAGCTTCTCGATTCCCAGGTAAAAGCGACGGCAGTGCTGGCGAGTAACGATAACTCTGCCATCGGAGCCATGCGGGCCATTCGGGAAGCCGGCCTGAAAATCCCGGAGGATATTGCTGTAATCGGGTTCGACGACCAGCCTGACGCCATGGCCCAGATACCACCGCTTGCGAGTGTGCGCGTCCCATTGGCAGTTGTCGGTGAGCAGGCCCTGGTTTCGATGCTGGAACATATCATACAAGGCGCGCCGCTGGAGTCGCTTCAAATACCGACTCGTTTAATAACTCGCCAATCCTGTGGATGTATGCCGGATGTAATCTCTTCCGCCGCCGCCGGGATGTCGCTGCGAAAACCCGCCTTGCTCGATCAATTCCAAGGGGGCGTCCTGAGCGAGCAGGAAAACATGCAGCAATTGGCCAATGAAATGCTGATCGTGCTGCCATCCGAGTTGCGTTTTCCCAGCGGGGAAAAAATTCGCCTGGTTTGCATGACCCTGGTGGAAGCCTTTAACACGAGTTTACAGAACAATAACCCGACTTACTTTAACACGGAATTTATGGAAGCCCTCCGTGACCTGGAAGATGTGGGCGGCCCTGTTAGCGTCCCCTGGCAGGAGATTATCTCCGTCTTGAGGCGCGAAATGTTCCGGCTGCCCTTAAAATGGGGGCAAACCAAAATCCGTTCTCTCGCGGAGGACCTGCTGCACCAGGCGCGCGCAGCGGTGAGCGAAAGCGCGCAACGGCAGGATTACCGCCATAAATACCAGCGAGATATTGCGTCCCAGGCCTTGAGCGAATTTACCGCCAAGTTAAGCGCCCGGCTAAATGAAAAGCAGGTGGCTGAATTAATCGATTCAGACCTGGCTGAAACAGGCGTTCGGCATGTTCGCGTTGCGTTCTTTGAACCGGAAGGAGACGACCTCGTGGCATGGAGCGTTTTGCTCCAGGCGGGTGACAAGCGCAGTCGCCAACGTTTCCCCAGCCGTGAATTTCCACCCTTGGGACTTTCTCCGCCGGGTGAACTGCTTAACCTTGCCGTGCTGCCGTTGGTGTTCCAAAATGAAGCGCTGGGCTATGTGGCTTTTGACGCAAGCGACATGGGCCCATGCGTGGTGATTGCAAGACAGCTTGCGGCTACGATCAAAGCTTGCCGCTTGCACGAGCAAGTGGTCGAACTTTCGTTGACCGATGCCCTGACCGGTCTGCACAACCGGCGTTCCTTTGAGCTTTTCCTCAAAAACGAAGTCAACCGCAGCAGGCAATTCTTTCGCGCTTTGGCCATTGTCCTGGTGGATGTCGATAATTTCAAGGAATACAATGACACCTATGGTCACCCTGCCGGGGATGATGCTTTGCAGCAGGTGGCAAGATGCCTTTCCTCCGGACGTCGCGGCTCTGACATCGTGGCGCGCATTGGCGGGGATGAATTTGTCATGATTTTGCCCGAAACCGAGTTGAAAGGCGCGCTGGAACTTTGCAGGATCATCCGCGCCATGCTGATGGCGCTAACAACCCTCAAGCGCCCGATAACCGTCAGCGTGGGGTTAACTGCCTCGCATAATGCCAGTATGAACGGCGAAGTCTTAGTCCGGCAGGCAGACATGGCTTTATACGAGTCAAAGCGAAAGGGAAGGAACCGCATCAGCGTCTTCCACAACGAACAGGCGCTTGACGAAAAAGACATTCCCCTTTTGGAGTAACCGGCGCCCGTTTTATTCCGCTTTCAAGTCTGGTCGCCGTCCAAACCATCGTGAATACGTATCATCCCAATCACCGATGGTTGAGTAGGCGGCGGTGCTGTTCCGCCGCCGTATCGAAACCACCTTGCAACAACAGTCCCCCCGAATTTTGAGATGATACGTGAATACATACATC
>JBARBA010000646.1:0-7083 GCA_049792555.1 Anaerolineales bacterium | reverse complement strand
ACTTTACATCAATCCAGCCTGCGCGGGGTGGGTGTTGGTGTCACTGTGGGCGTCTGGGTAATCGTTGGGATTGGAGTGAGAGTCGCCGTCGGCGTAGCCGTCAATACGGGAGCGTCCTCGCCATAGTACACCGCAAAACCGGATGAGGTGGCAACAACCAGGTCCGGCCAGGTATCGTGATTAATATCTCCCACCGCCAAAGCCTGCGGCAGGGAGAAATCGGAAGGCAACGAATAAGACAATGGGGCAGCCAATGCGCCGTCGCTCTGCATCAAATAGACATTCAACGATGAAGTGGTCGAGGACCCATAGACCAGGCCCAGGGTAATCACATCTGTCAGGCCGTCTTTATTGACATCTGACAATTTGATAACCTCGGGAATGTCACTCACCGGGTATGAAACGGGCGTCAAAAAGACGCCATCACCCACCTGGGTAAATATGGCAAGATTGTATCCGCTTTCATTGCCATAAGATGCCACGATATCAGCGCGGTCATCGCCGCTCACATTTCCAATGTTCAAGACAGAAGCAAAACCGCAATTGGTACATGAGAGCGTATAGGGCAATGCCAGCGTGCCATCGGTATTTTGTAAATAGACGCTCGGATTCACATTCATATTCGCTGAAGATGCAGGTTGGTTGGCCTCCACCAGATCGTTGCGTCCATCGTCATTTAAATCTCCGATGACAAGGTTAAAACCATAGGCCGGGGCCGAATAGGAAACTTTTGGATTTAAGCTGCCATCGGCGTTTTGGGTAAACACATCGATGTAGCTGCTGTCGGCTGTGAAATTGGCAACGGCAATGTCATCAAGGCCGTCATGATTAATATCGCCAACGGCGACAGCCAAAGGAAGGGCGCTGCTGGTCGCATACGTCAGCATATTCGCCAGGGAGCCGTCTGCCTGTTGCAGGAAGACGCCAATCGTCCCTGTACCGTAAAGTGAAACGACAATATCCTTGCGACCGTCATGGTTTAAATCTCCGGCGGCAATGGAATATGGGTCAGGGCTGCCAATTGAATAGGTTACAGGTGTAACCGGCAGGCTGCCATCGCTATTTTGCAGATAAACCAGCAGGTTGCCCGACGCAGTTGTCAGGACAGTATCCTGCAAGCCATCGTTATTGAAATCGCCGACTTCCACTGCCCTGCCGGAGTCGGCGGGGTAGTTGATCGGCCCGTAAAAGAGGGAAGAACCCGGAGTCGGCGTGATGGGGAGAGTCAGGGTGATCGCAGGCGTCAGGGTTGGCGGCGTTCGTGTGAGCATGGCTGTAAACGTTGGAGTAACGGTCAACGTCGCAGTGGGCGTGGGCGTATAAGTGGGAGGGGGTAACGTGGCCGTGCCGGTCGGAGTCAAGGTCAGCGTGACGGTTTTCGATGGGGTTATCGTCCGCGTAACGGTACTGGTCTTCGTATTGGTCTTGGTGGGAGTAACCGATTTGGTGCGGGTCGGTGTAACCGTTGCCGTAACCGTTACTGTGACCGTTGGCGTTTCAGTATCCGGGGCAGGGGCGCTCGTAAGGGTCTCGGTGGGAGTCAGGGGGGTGGATACGTCAGTAGCGGTGCCCGTCTCCGTTGGGGTTGCGGTTTCCACAAAATCCGGTGTGAGCGTAATTGTCTTGCTGGGCGTTATGGTTCGCGTGCTTGTTTTGGTAATGGTCACCGTGATGGTCCTGCTGGGCGTCCACGTCCGCGTGACTGTCTTTGTAATCGTGGGCGTAGGCGTTATTGTGACGGTATATACCGGACTGGCGGTGGGGGTCAGTGCGGACGTTTCGGAAGCAAGCGGCGTTGGAGGCACGGGCACGCTAAACGCGCCCTCCCCTGCAAACGGGGAACCGGCAAAGCTGCCGTCAATCGCCTGCACGCTCCAGTAATAAGTAACGCCGGGCGTCAGGCCGGTGAGCGTTGAGAACAACCGGTCCTGGGCATTTCCGGGGAGCGGTAAGCGCCGCAGTCCCGTAACCGGGTCGGCCATCGGAGAGACCACGTCACTGCCGCCGGGGAATGTGCCCACGCGGACATTGTAGGTCAGCCCGTTTGAGGGGGTCTCGGGGTCGCTGGCCGCCTGCCACTGCAAAATGGCCGAATTGCCTGAGACGACTGCGTTTAATTGGTCCGGGCTGGAGGGCGGGGTGTTGGCGTTGACCGTATTGCTGTGATAGATATTCGAGACCTGCAAAGGCAGGGCAATCATGCGACCGCTGAGGGCAATATCAAGCTTGCCATCATTGTCGTAATCACCCCAGACCGCTGAACTATTATGAACCCCTTGCAAGGGGGCATTGATATCCGTGAACAGACCGTTGTTGTTCTGGTAGATTCTCCCAATGAAAGAAGCACCTTCCATGGCGCTGCCCGCCAGGCCCGTAAGGAGAATATCCGGTTGGCCGTCATTGTTGTAATCGCCCCACTTTGCCGAACCGTATGCGACCGATTGCACGGATGCGCCGATGTCGGTGAAGGCCCCGTTATCGTTGCGATAAATTTTGGTTGTATATTGATTGGAGCCGCTGAAACAACCCGTTAGCAGGAGATCGAGATCGCCGTCATTATCGTAATCGCTCCAATCAACGGAACTGCTTCTCACCCCAAGCAGAGGGGCCTGGATGTCCGTAAAACTGCCCCCATCGTTGCGAAAGATGCGGGTGTTATAGGTGTAAGAACTGCTGCTGGTTGCCCCCGTTATCACCAGGTCGAGATTGCCATCGCGGTTGTAGTCGGCCCAGGCCGCCGAACCGGAGTAAACTCCGGGAAGATTGGCATTGATGTCGGTGAAGGCGCCGCCATTATTCTGGTATATCCTGGTGGCAGTATGATCGTCTCCACTCGCAAAACAAGTGCCTGCAATAAAGACATCCAACTGTCCGTCGTTGTTGTAATCTCCCCAAAGCGACGACCCGCCGCCAACTCCCACGAGAGGAGCGTTAATGTCGGTGAAAATACCGTTCCCGTCATTGCGGTAGATTTTGGAAATACAACTCTCCGGGCCGCCCAAACCCGATTCGACGCCGGTGACCAGGATATCCAACCTGCCGTCGTTGTTATAGTCGCCCCAGGCCACCGAGCCGCTGGCGACGCCGACCAACGGGGCGTTGATATCGGTAAAGACATGATTGCCGTCATTCCGATAGACTTTTGTGTAGAAGCTCGTGCCAGGCATGAAGCCGGAGACCAGAAGGTCCAACCTGCCGTCATTGTTATAGTCTCCCCAGGCCATCGAAGAATCTTGCATGATTTGCAAACCGGCCTGAATATCGGAAAACAACGGGGTCTGTGTGGGGGTAAGCGTAGGGGTGACTGTCAGAGTCACCGTAGGGGATGGCGTTTCGGTGGGAGTAGACGTCAAGGTTTCGGTGCTCGTGGGCGTCAACGTCTCGGTGGGAGTAGACGTCGGGGTTTCGGTGTCCGTCGGCGTCAGTGTGGGCGTCAGCGTCTCGGTGGGAGTAGACGTTGGGGTTTCGGTGCTCGTGGGCGTCAGCGTATCAGTGAGAGTAGCCGTCGGGGTTGCGGTGTCCGTCGGCGTCAGCGTGGGCGTCAGTGTCTCGGTGGAAGTAGACGTTGGGGTTTCGGTGCTCGTGGGCGTCAGCGTATCAGTGAGAGTAGCTGTCGGGGTTTCGGTGCTTGTCGGTGTCAGCGTTGGGGTAACGGTATACGTCAGGGTCGCCGTCGATGTTGCGGTTCGTGTTTGGGTGCGGGTGATTGTTTTGGTTGGCGTGGGCGTTGGTGTGCGACCTTTGGCAGGCGTACGGGTTGGCCGCTTTGTTTTTGTGGCCTTGTGCGTAAGCGTTGGCTTGACCGCGCCTGCCAGGGCGTACTTTGCCGACACCCCTTGCGTCGAAAAGGCGCTCAACAACAATGGGAAGAGAAAAACGCCTAATAAAACCAGGAACATTTTATGCGGTTGAAAAGCTGTCTTTTTTTTCATGGGCTGATCCCTCCAGGTATCATGTGAACATTGGCTATTCAGAGTATGTGGTCGATATTCATTAAGTCTAGCACGACTCCGCGCGGGGTACCCCTTGTAGTGCGGCGAGGTTTCAATTCCTTTCAAACCTGTCATTTCAATAGAAGAAAGACCTCGGTCTTTCTTTCAGGTGGATAAACAGCGAGTAGATTATAATATTTTCAACAAACCGGAATTGAGGCTCAAAGATGGCGAAAGGTTTTGGAGATTACAAAGAAGAAGGCGCAAATTGGATCACGCTTGCCACAGGCGAGTATTACCCCGACATTTTACCTGCGGCCTGTGACCTGTATGAACCGATCATTGTATTATTTGGGGAATTGCTAAAAACGTCAGAATCGTCCGAAAGGCTTTTTCGCCAAATTATCGAGCAGAGCGACGGCTGGACGCGTGTGCAGCTTTCGAGGGTTTTTAAAAAATACGTCAGCCCGGCAACACCCGTTGAAATGTTAAAGCGCAAGACAAAAGTAGATGAAATCATTCGAGATTTCAGCAAAGAATTCCGCCCAATCCACGAAGTTCAGAGAGCCTATAATACCCGCCCCAAACGGGATGAGGCGCTGTGCGCGTTGCTCTGGGAATATAAGGATCGCGGCAAAAAAGGCTACGATTTGACCGAACGCTTCTTTGACTTGATCCGCCATCGCTTCCCAAATCTGGAAATCGATGGCCCCGAAAGAGCGGGACAGGATATTTTGATGCGCGAAGTATTCCCTGACTACCCCAACCCCGCCCGCCCGGTGGACTTCGTGATCAAGGAAAACGATGAAGTCCTGGCAATCGGTCTGGCAAGGTATGATTCAGACCGGGGCGGCGCGCAAGAAGATGACCGCACTGGCCAGTATCACACGGCAATCGACGAAATACTCGCATATTCTCACAGCCGTCATTTGCGCGCCAAAGTCATCCTGCTCAACGACGGCCCAGGGCTTTTATTGGGAACCATGTGGAACGATTACGTCGCCCTCGAAAACAGCCACAAGGGTAACGTCCTGGTGACCACGCTGCGCATGATCCCCGAAAGATTAACGCTGGATTGGCTGCATGGCGGAAAGGCAAAATCCTGATGGCATCCGGGCTTTCGAAAACCAAATGGAACGGAGCAGTATTGCCATCGATCAGGGTGGCAGACGATGCGCCACACATGGATGTTGAGCTTTCCTATCAAGGCAAAAAGCCCGCCGCGGAAATCCTGGCGACGCCCCCCGCAGAACCCTCGCTCCTATGGCAAGGCGCGCCGGGCGCGAACCGCTTGTATTGCGGCGACAACCTGCCGATCCTGGCAAACCTGCTAAACGACGATGAAATCAGGGGCAAGGTTCGCCTGGTTTACATTGACCCGCCCTACGCCACAAAAAGCATCTTCCAGTCGCGCACCCAAAAAGACGCTTATACCGACTTGCTGGAAGGCAGCCAGTATATCGAATTCATGCGCGAGCGCCTGATCCTGTTGCGCGAATTGCTTGCCCCGGATGGTTCGATTTACGTGCATCTGGACGAAAACATGGCTTTTTACGTCAAAGTCCTGATGGACGAAATTTTTGGCAAGGGAAATTTTCGCAACTGGATCACCCGCAAAAAGTGCAATCCCAAAAACTATACGCGCAAGACCTACGGGGATATTTCAGACTACATCCTTTTTTATACCAAATCCGACGATTATGTCTGGAGCCGCGCCTACGACCATTGGACGGATGAGAAAGCATTAAAAGAGTATTCCTACGTCGAGCAGGAAACCGGCAGGCGCTACAAGAAAGTGCCCGTCCACGCTCCCGGGGCGCGCAACGGCGAAACCGGAAAACCCTGGCGCGGGATGACGCCGCCGCCGGGAAAGCACTGGCAATACACGCCTGAAACGCTGGACGCCATGGACGCCAGGGGCGAGATTTTCTGGTCGTCGAACGGCAACCCGCGCCGCAAGGTCTATTTTGACGAGAGCAGCGGCATCCCCGCCCAGGATATCTGGCTGGATTTCCGCGACGCGCACAACCAAAACATCGCAATTACCGGCTATCCCACCGAAAAGAACCCTGATATGCTCAAACGCATTATCGAGGCATCTTCCAACCTCGACGATCTGGTGCTCGATTGTTTTTGCGGCTCCGGGACGACCCTGGGAGTGGCATCCCAATTGAACCGGCGCTGGATCGGCATCGACAACAGCCTGGAGGCCATTTCGACAACGCTCAAACGCTTCGCGCATGGCACGGAGCCGATGGGCGATTTCCTCGGGAAAAAGAGCGCGGTCAAGCAGGAAACGATGTTTGCGCTTTTCAGGATTACGAATTTTGCGCTTTACACCAGCCCCGACCAGGCCGCCAGGGTAAAAGATTTCCTGCCCCAATGGCGGGAGTGGATCGGGGACAATGAAAAATGAGCAACCCAACGAAACAGCAATCGCTGCCCAGGAGTAACCGATGAAATCACTAAAACTTGCCGTCGTCGAAGGTCACTTTACCATCCATCGCTTGAAATTGGGGTCGCCCATCCCCAAGGGCATCACGGCCAGCCCGTTCTTCAGCATCAGCGGCTCAGGCGATGAGCTTTCCATCGTGGCCCCCGACGCGGTCTGGATGGAAAGCGAAGCGTCCGATCCGGGTTGGGTCTGCATCAAGATCGCCGGCCCGCTTGGGCTGAACGAGGTCGGCATCCTGGCGGGCATGGCTGCGGCGCTCGCCAAAGCCAAAATCAGCATCTTTGCCGTTTCCACGTTCAATACCGATTACATCCTGGTCAAGCAGGAAAATCTCAAGAAGGCCAAAGAGGCCCTGTCTGCCGAAGGACATAAATTTGCCAGCCAGCCCCGCCCGGCGTTCGAAAACGTGCGCACCACTCCCACCCTCAACGCTTACGCCGCCCTGATCGAGCGCAACACCCCACTCATCAAAAAGCTGCTGATTGAAAAAGTCGGCTTGGCGGCGCTGGCGGACATGCAGAGCGAGGCCGCGCTGTTTACCGCCATCGGCGAGTTGCATCAGTTCATGCCGATGCCCGTGCGCCTGGTCGTCAACCGCGATGTTTTCGTCAGCTACTGCGTCAAAAACCTCGACCGCATCCTGCCGGAAGTAAGCGTGCCCGCCCAAAAGAAAATCATCGCCAAACCGAGATAAAT
>JBARBA010000645.1:0-4359 GCA_049792555.1 Anaerolineales bacterium | reverse complement strand
GGTCGGGAGACCCGCGCCCAACGGGAGACCCGCGCCTAACGGTAGACCCGCACCTGACAGGTTAATGGGCGCTTGTTCGAACCTCGAAGGGATGTATAATGGACAACTGATACGGATAGCATACAGCTACCATACAGCCAGGATACAGCTACGATACAGCTACCATACGGTTTAATAGGTCGACCATTGGAGCGAGTGTGGACAAGGAGTGGAGCGATGGCGAGAGTACGTTCGAATCCGATTGTGGAGGGGATGAGCGGCGGGCTGGGCAATTTGATGTTCAGGCGGCTGCGCGATGGGCGCACGATTTTGTGCGTCAAGCCTGATTTCAGCAGGCGCAAGTTGAGCGAGGGGCAGCAGGCGCACCACCGGCGCTTTCGCCAGGGGGCGGCGCACGCGCGCGATGCGGCGAAGAGCGAGCCGGTCTATGCCGAGCTGGCGGCGGGGACGATGAAGACGGCTTACAACATCGCGCTGGCAGATTGGTTCCACCCGCCGGTGATCCACGAGGTGGAACTGGACGAGGGGCGCGTGCGGGTGTATGCCAGCGATACTGTGCGCGTGGCGGGGGTGCGTGTGTCGGTTTTGGATGGGGAGGGGAAGCTGGTGGAGCAGGGTGAAGCCACAGGGCCGGCAGCGGCTGTGGGCTGGTGGGTCTATACGCCGGGCAGCCCCCCGAAGGCCGGGGGGAAGCTGGCAGTGGAGGCGCGCGATCTGGCGGGGAATGTGACGAGGGTGGAGAAGTAGCATTGCGGCTTGATGCCTGTGTTTTTTAGGCGTTCTCGGAGTTGCCGTAATGCACCGTCACCTGTGGGTCGGATTGCCAATCCGACCTACGCTGCACCGCCGCCAGATGTGCCGGTTTATCACAGCAACTCTCAATGAACCAGTTCCCTTTTTACTTTGCAAGTCGTGAGAAATAACTTCTTATTGACCACAAATAAAATATGGTTTATACTACTTCTTGTATGATTTACGAGAAAAAATCTCTTAATGCGCAAGGAGATAAAAATGTTAATTAGATTCCGTGTACGCAACTTCCTATCCTTCAAAGATGAAGTTGAGTTTTCAATGATCCCCGGAAGAACCAAGCAACACCCAAGCCATGTCATTTCTGGCGGCTCAGGCCGCAATGACACAGACCTTCTGCGCGCCGGTGTCATTTATGGGGCCAATGCGGCTGGAAAATCCAATCTCATTCATGCACTTAGCTTTGCCAGGATGTTGATTACGCAAGGGGTGGAAGCGCGCGAATCAATCCCCGTAATTCCTTTTAAGCTGGATAAAGAGTTTTACACCCAACCATCCAAGTTCGAATTTGAAATCAGATGCGGCGATAAGGATTATCTGTATGGGTTTGAGGCCGATGCGGAAAGGATTCAAGCTGAATGGCTTCACCAGATAAAAAAGACGACCACAGTCCTGATTTTTGAGCGCAAAACGGATGAGAAGAAAAAGACATCGATTAAATTTGACAATCTGAAATTCGACACCAAAAAGGACGCTGATTTTCTGGAATTTGTAGGCCGTGGAACGCGTTCCAATCGGTTGTTCCTTACTGAAACCATAGAGCGTGAAGTGAAGTTTTTCGAGGATGTCTATAACTGGTTCGAAAGCTTGATGATAATTTATCCTGATAGTCATTTTCAAATAGATTTCGTAAATAACCAACGCACAAATGCTATCGTTAAATACTTGGAAAAATTTGGGACGGGCGTCTGTGGCTTTGACGTGCCAAAAATTTCGGCTGAAGCAGAAATTCCCGGAAGAATCCTTCGCGATATTGTGAAAGCGCTGAAGCCTGGGGAGAAAATGGCGCTAACGAATCCTGTTGAAGGACAACGTTATATGATAACAAAAAGTGATGAAGGGGAAATTGTTGCGAATAAATTTGTTTTGAAACACCGAATGAATGATTGCGACGATGAGGTACCTTTTGATGCTGGCGATGAATCTGATGGGACGAACCGTCTGATAGATTTACTCCCAATTCTCGTACCATCTAATGAAGAGCCGAGAGTCTATATTATTGACGAACTGGATAGGAGTTTGCACCCAAAGTTATGTTACGAATTGATCAAAGAATTCCTGACCAATAATGGTCAAAGCCAACTGATTGTTACCACACACGAATCCAATCTGCTGACTTTCGATCTTTTGCGAAGGGATGAGATTTGGTTCGTGGAAAAAGATAAACAAGGCGCTACAAGCGCCTACTCGCTGGAAGCATACACGCCTCGATATGATAAGGATATTCAAAAGGGGTATTTGCTCGGACGGTTTGGCGCAATTCCGATGATTGGGAAAAAGCCCTTTTAACTCCAGCGGGGGAATTTATGCCATCCAAACGTTTTATTCCCAAAAATCGTCGCAGTGGGTATCGCGATGCCAAATTGATTATCATCGCATCGGAAGGAACAAATACTGAAAAGCGATATTTCGAGGATTTGGCAGAATCTTATTCTGCGCCAAATATTCACGTGGAAGTTGTTGACAGGCCAAACCCGGATCCAGAAACAGTCATCAAAGCGCTGGATGATTTTCGCAAACAATACTCGCTTCGTAAAGGCTACGATGAGCTATGGATGGTTGTGGATATTGATCAATGGAAAGAAAAAATGCTCTCGGAAGTTGTCGCTGCGTGTGAGCAAAAAGGATATGGGTGCGCCATCAGCAATCCGTGCTTTGAATTGTGGCTTTTATTGCACCTGAAATCATTGGAAGAGTATGATCCGGAAAGTTTGCGGAAATTTAAAGAGCCGCGCAAAGTAAAAGAGAAAAGACATCCCTTGAAACTGGAATTGAGCAAGTTGCTGGGCGGCTACAATGAGGGTAATCCCGACACGGCAAAATTTCTCGGCAATGTTGCAATCGCCATTGAGCGCGCCAAAGCGTTGGACACGCAGCCAGAGCATCGCTGGACAAATGACCTGGGCACAAGGGTTTACCTGATTGCCGGGAAAATCATCAATAGAAGATGATGCGTTCAAGCAACCGGCGGCGGGATATTATCCCCGCCGTTGATCCACGAGGTGGCGTTGGACGAGGGGCGCGTGCGGGTGTATGCCAGCGATAATGTGCGCGTGGCGGGGGTGCGGGTGTCGGTTTTGGATGGGGAGGGGAATCTGGTGGAGCAGGGTGAAGCCACAGGGCTGGCAGCGGCTTTGGGCTGGTGGGTCTATACGCCGGGTAGCCCCCCGAAGGCCGGGGGGAAGCTGGCGGTGGAGGCGCGCGATCTGGCGGGGAATGTGACGAGGGTGGGAAAATAGGGCCGGTGCGCTAAAAGGTTTTTGACAGGGGTTAATAATAAAGCGCCCTTGCGCATGGGTATATAATTGAGAGGACGGTTTCCTATGCCAGCCAATATCAAACGACTGCTCTCCAAACTCAAAAAAGGGCTTGTCCGCCTGTACGGCGAGCGCCTGAAAGCCGTGTACCTGTTCGGCTCGTACGCGCGCGGCGATTACGACGAGAATTCCGACTTGGATGTGATGATCGTGTTGGACGATTATCAAAGTTATTGGGATGAACTTGTCCGCTCCGGGGAACTGGCGAGCCAACTTTCGCTCGAATATGATGTGACGATCAGCCGCACGATTATGACCGAAGAACAATGGCGAAATGCAGACCTGCCCGTGCTGAGAAATATCCGGGCGGAAGGGCTGGCAGCGTGAAAGAGTCCACTCGTCAATTACTGGCGCGCGCGGTGGATACCATTGAAGCCGCCGATATCTTGCTAACAAACGGGAAGGCAGAGATCGCGGCGGGGCGCGCCTATTACGCCATGTTTTATGTCGCCGAGGCGCTGCTCAACGAAAAAGGATTCCAGTTTGGCAAACACGGCAATGTGCTCGCGGCTTATGGCCAGCATTTTGCGAAAACAAAAGTCCTGGACCCAAAATATCATGGCTGGTTGATTACCGCATTTGACCAAAGACAAATCGGAGATTACGGCCTTGACCCAAATATCAAGTCCGAAGTGGTGGTCCAGATGATTAATCAAGCCCAGGAATTTCTCGGAGCCGCGCAAGCTTATTTGGGCGAAACCTAACTTCGCGCAAAAACCTTACCATCCGGCGTCCTGGTCGTTGAGTCGATGCCATCAAGCGATAACGCGCGGCGCAGGTGCGGGTGAGTATTATCAATGGGCAGGGGAAGCCGCTGGGCCGGTGGCCGCCGCAAGCTGGTGGGAATATACGCCGGGCAGCCCCCCGGGCCGGGGTGAACTGGCGGTGGATGCGCGATTTGGCGATGAATGTGACGAGGGCGGAGAAGTAGACCTGCACAGGCCAAAAGACAGACCTCCGAGTTCTCGCAAAACTCGGAGGTCTGTCTTTTGGTAGCTACCGCCATTCAATC
>JBARBA010000644.1:0-10881 GCA_049792555.1 Anaerolineales bacterium | reverse complement strand
TCCAGGCAGGCTTTGATCGCTTCCAGCAGCGGCGACGGGTCGTCGGCCGGCACGGGTTTGGCAAAGTCCAGGTCGTAGACGGTATGCCCGAACACCGCCAGGTGCGCGTCCAGCCGGGAACGGAACTCCGCCCAGGGCGGCGACCCGGCCCGCAGCCGGGCGCAAAGCTCACCGGTCGGCGTCCGCAGCAACTCGCCCGCCAGGTCGGGTTGGGCCTTGGTCCACTGCGCCAGGTCGAAAAGCGACTTCTCGGCGCGCAGCGGCAGGTTATCGAGTCCCAGCAGGAAGATCGACGCATCGGGGTCGCGCCTGCCCTTTACCAGCGTGTTGTAAAAGCGGCTGAACGAAAGCTCGCTGCCCGAAGCCGCCGGGATCGGCCCGGACTGCGCGACGGTGTAATATTCCGCCGTCACCTCAAAGATTTCCGTGGCCGCCTGCAACAATTCCGCCGGGGAAAGCGCGGCCAACTCCTTTTGCTGCCATTTGCCGACCACGGCGCGCATCTTTTCGGCGATGGCCGTCCAGCGCGCCTGGCTGGTCGTCAGCATTTTTTGCATCACGCCCCTCATCAACTGCACCGCCATGTCCCGGATCATTTTCAAGTCGAGCACCATGCCGACGTAGACGTAGCCGTTGACCACCGAAAACATGTAAACGTCCGGGTCGTTGCGGCCCATGTATTCGCCCATCAATTCCAGGCCGAACTTTTCGGCAATCGGCACCGCCAGTGTGGCGAACAACGGCGAAACGGGGTCGGGCACGAACTCGGCGAAGCTCATGCGCGCCAGGAGGGCTTTCGGGTGCGGGCTGGTCCAATCCAGCGGCGGATCGGGCAACGATGTGATCGGGCGGGCCTGCAACAGGGCAAACTTGCCGCCCGCCAGCGCCCATTCGATGTCCACCGGCGCGCCGTACAAGTCTTCGACGCGCGCCCCCAGGCGGGCCAGCTCGGTTTCCTGCGCTTGCGAGAGCGCCGGCTTCTTTTTAAGCGCATCGGGGACGGGCTGCTCGCGTGTGCCGGATTCCGTTCGAACGGTCATCACCCGCTTTTCGGCTGTTTCCCGCCGGATCAGACGACCCGTGAGCTTGTCCACCGTTATGGTATCGGGCGTGACCGCCCCGGAGACGACCGCTTCGCCCAGGCCCCAGGCGGCGTTGATCACGATCTGGTCGCGGCAGCCGTTGAGCGGGTTGGCCGTGAACAGCACCCCGGCTGCGTCGGCAAAGACCAGTTCCTGGACGACGACCGCCAGGGCCACGTCATCGGGCGCGATGCTCTGCTTGGCGCGGTAAGCGATGGCGCGCGCCGTCCAGAGCGAGGCCCAGCAGCGTTTGACGGCATCCAGCAGCGTCGCTGCGCCGCAAATGTTCAGGTAGGTATCCTGCTGCCCGGCAAAGGAGGCTTCCGGCAGGTCTTCGGCGGTGGCCGAAGAACGCACGGCCACCGATCCGTTGTTGTTTAGTTCGGCGTAAGCGTTCGAGATTGCATGGGCGATTTCCGCCGGGATCGCGCCCTTGGCGAAGAACCCGGCGATGCGGCGCGAGACCGGCCCAACGGAGGCCGGGTCGGACGAATCCAGCCCTTCGAGCGCCTGCAAGATGCGGGGCTGGAGCGCGTTATGCGACACGAAACGCCGGTAGGCTTCGGTGGTGATGTGGAAACCGCCCGGCGCCGGCAGCCCGGCGCGGGCCAGCCTGGCCAGCGACATGCCTTTGCCGCCTACGGCTGCGAGTGTGGCTTCGGGGTCGGAAAGGGGAAGAATAAGGGATGACATGCTGGCTCCTTGCATGGTTTCAACCGAGCGTTACCCGCCCCGCCGCGCCGTCCACGGTGATGGTCTGACCATCCTTGATGCGCTGCGTGGCCGACCCGACGCCCATCACCGCCGGGATGCCGTACTCGCGCGCCACGATGCTGCCGTGCGCCAAAGGCCCGCCCAGGTCGGTGACCAGCCCGGCAATGCGGGAGAAGAGCGGCGTCCAGGCCGGCGTGGTCGTGCGGGTGACCAGGATTTCGCCGTCGTTGATGCGCTGCATTTCGTCCAGCGAATGGATGACGCGCGCCACGGCGGTCACTTTGCCGGGGCTGACTCCCAGCCCGATCAACGTATGCGCATCCGGGTGGCGTTGTAGTTCGGGGGTGGGGAAAATCCAACCCCACCAGAAAGCCGGTTTGCTGGTCACCGGCAGCAGGTAGGGCGCGTTCACCTTGCTCCAGACATCCTGGTCGGCCTGACGCCCGGCGACTTTGGCAGCCAGCGATTGGGGCGTGGCGAGCGCGGCCCGGATTTCATCGAGGTTCAGGCAGAAAACGTCCCCGCTTTGGGCAATCACGTTGGCCTGCGCCAGGCGGCGGCCCAATTCCAGGGCGCAGCGGTGCATCGGCGTCCAGGCCAGGCCCACGTCGAACAGGGCGTTCTCGCGGACGGCGGCGGCGCTTTGCGCGACGGCCAACAAACGCTCGAACTTCTGCCGGTCGCGCGCAGAAAGGCGGCCCGCCGCCTGCGCCGCCTGCTCGCGTTCGGCGGTCATGCGCTGCTGGCGCGCGTAGGGCGACTCTTTCCCGTTGAGAAAGGCCCGGATGGCGGTCAGCACCGGGCGCGGGTCATCGACCAGGGTGGGCAGGGACAGGTCAAAGGATGAAAGCTGGTGTCCATAGCGATCGAGGTGCGCTTCCAGGGCGGCTAAAAACTCTTTTCCGTCGGGCAACGTTTTCAGCGCGGCGATGGCCGTCTCCGGGTTGGCGCGCAGCGCGTCGGCAACCGGGGGATGCTTTTGGGCCAACTGCGCCAGGTCAAAGCTGGAACATTCGGCCTCCCAGGGTTTCATTTTCTGTCCGCGCAGGAAGATTTCAGGTTCCGGGTCGCCCGGACGGCGCACCCGGCCGGCGTAGAAATCGGTGAAGGCTTTTTCCTGGCGGTAGATCACCTGCACGATTTTCATGATTTGCAGCCAGTAGCGCATCCCGGCCTCGCCGAGCGACTGCATGCGCGCCAGGATTTGCTCGTCCGTCAGGCCGGAAAGGTCGGTTTGGCAGAGCGCCGCCACCGCTTCACGGTACAGGGCCTGCTCGCTTTCCTGGTCTTGCATCGAGTTCAGGTGCAGGCCAAAATCCTTGATGACGCCCAGCAGGTGCCAGGGACGCAGGCGCATTTGCATGTGCAGGTAGATGTACCCGTTGACCACGCGGTAGGGGATTTCGGGCAGCGCGCCTTCCAGGCCGATGTCGGCCAGCATTTGGGCGATCGTCCGATAAAAGATCGGGAACAGGAAGGTTTCGAACAACGGGCTGATCGGTTCGGTGATCATTTCGAACGTGCCGCCGCCGTGCAGCCATTGGCCCGGCCCGGGCGCGTCCCAGGCAACCGGGCGATTGGGCAGGGTGGTGATGGGCCGCACCTGCACGATGTGGAATTGCCCATCCGCAAAACACCACTCGATATCTTGCGGCCCGCCGTAAACCTGTTCGATTTTTTTGCCCAGGCCGGTCAGTTCAGCGGCGCGGACGTCGCTCAAGGCGCGCAGCTTGCGCTTTTCAGCCGGCACCGGCTGTTCCTGCGTGCCGCCTGCGGTGCGGACGGTCATCACGGTTTTTTCGGCGACGGTCAGCGACTTGATCTTCCCGGTCGTTTTGTCCAGGACGATGTGGTCGGGCGATACCAACCCGCCGACGATGGCCTCGCCCAACCCCCACGAAGCGTCGATCACGATTTCGTCCCACGCGCCGTTGACGGGGTTGGCCGTAAACATGACCCCGGAAGTCTCGGAGAACACCAGTTGTTGGACGACGACTGCCAGCGCCACGCTTTCGGGGGCAATCCCCTGGCGGGCGCGGTAGGCGATGGCGCGCGCCGTGCAGAGCGAGGCCCAGCAGCGTTTGACGGCATCCAGCACCGCCGTTGCGCCGGTGATGTTCAGGTAGGTATCCTGCTGCCCGGCGAAGGAGGCTTCCGGCAGGTCTTCGGCGGTGGCCGAGGAGCGCACGGCCACCGGTATTGGATTTGCGCCCTCGCGCCCGCCGGACAGGGCCGATGGGTTGATGGACAGTTCGGCGTAAGCGTCCGAGACCGCCCGGACGATGTCTGCCGGGAGCAGGCCATCGACGAAGAACCCGGCGATGCGGCGCGAAACCGGCTCGACGCAGGCCGGGTCGGAGGCATCCACCCCTTCGCGCGCTTGCATAATCCTGGGCTGGAGTCCGTTTTGCGAGACGAAATGGCGGTAGGCTTCGGTGGTGATGTGAAAACCGCCCGGCACCGGCAGCCCGGCGCGGGCCAGCCTGGCCAGCGACATGCCTTTGCCGCCTACGCTTGCGAGTGTGGCTTGCGGGTCGGGAAGGGGAAGGATGAGGGGTGACATGCTGGTCTCCTTGCATGAAGGGAATTCAAGCGATTATCCCACCATCCGGGTATTTTTGAGCGGCGCGTTCCGGCTTGCAAAGAATGATTTGACTCAGCCAGGGTCTTCTTGAGAAAAGAAACCCGGCAGTTCCTGGATGGGAATTGCCGGGTTGGGTTGGGGGGATTGGAAGTGCTCAGTTTTCAATTGGGACGATGGCGTGTGTGGTGATGTTTGCCTTTTCGCTTTTGCCAATCTTGGCGATGTAGAGCCACATGCAACACAAACTGCTTCGTGCGCTTGCGTTGACTGCCGCTATGGTGTATCCAGTGGTGAGCGCGCGCACGGGTAGTCTTGCCACTTCTTGCTTGATCTTTTAAGATTTCATTGATCTTGCCCTGCAAATATGTCCATTGCTCCTTTTCTGCCTGGCTCCACAAATCCCACACATCCGTCATTGGCATTCGGGCATGTTGCAAGAATAATTTACTATCATCCTGTCGCTCTTTCCATATTTCCAACTGAGTTTGCGAGTGGTTTTTGACAAATTCCCAACATTTGTTCAATGTATCTGGTTCTGTTGTTGATAGGATGGTTTTCTTTGGCATGAGTGGAGTCTGGAACAATCCCTGAAGACCACTCTCAGTGGGCTTCTCAGAGAGCGCCTTAAGCCCCGTCCACAGTCTTAATTGATAATCAGCCTTTGTGATTAGCCATCCAGGAGACACTTTATCGCTGGCAGGTTTGTTCCAATGACCCTTTGGCTGTTCGGCATATCCTAACAAGAGTTTTAGCGCATTACGTTTATTATTGGTCTCTTCTTCCTCTTGGGCTTGTTTTGCTTCCTTACTGGATTTCTCAGATACATCGAAAAGCGCTCGAAATTCAGGGGAATCTTTATGCAAAGCATCCAGGTCGGGGTCTTTTTTCGTCCATTCAACTTCAAGCGGAGATTGGCCTTTGTCCGCCTTTTTTAAATATTCCAAGGCATTTTCTTTGTGCTCATCATCTTTGGTAATAGAAAAAAGTCTCGCATAGAAACAGGCAGCGTCATAGTAAACATCGCTGCTGTTCCACCAAAGGTTGTTTACAATGCCATCAACTTTTGTTTTAGATGTATCATTTGCTTTAGATGTTTCAACAATACATCTGGCAATGCTAGCGATCCGTTGTAACTGTTCGGCATCTCCCCATCCCAAGAATGGAATAGAAATATAGCCCCAGAAATAGCCTGACAAGCCGGGTATGTATTCAGTCGGTTTGAAAATGAAATACAAGACATTTTTCAAAAGTGCGGTCCCCCAATTTGAAATTGCCATCCAAAAACTCAACTCCCTACCTAGAAAATCATACAATCCTTTGGATTGTTCTTTAAAATATACCTTTATTTTGTCATCCTTCATCTTTTTTATATCTGGGGCCAGTTCATTTGGTTCCGCACGACTATTGCTCCCAATAATGCCCCAAGTAATAATGCTATAAATAATGCCCCAGGCTATGCCCCAGGCTATGCCCCAAGCTATGCCCCAAAGAATACCATAAATAATGCCCCAAGTAATGCAATGAATAATGCTCCACGTAATGCCCCAAAGTTTGAGCCGCCACTCTGAAAATGTGGTTCCAATAAGATTTTTATTGAGCGGATAATTACCGCAAAACAATTTTGAAATACCGTCTATCTGATCTTTTTGTTTGTCATCCCACCATTCATCCACATAAGAAAAATTGACGGCAATGCGGTACCAGAAGCTATAAAGATGCGGCCATACGGAGACGGCTTTCAGGTAGATTTCTAATGCATCCAGGTATTCCCCTTTTAGTTCACAGGCATCTCCCCATCCCAGGAGCAGGAGCGCGTTGAAAGGAGCTTCTTCCGACGCCTGCTTGTATTGTTCGATTGCTTCGGGGTATTTTTTTAACTTTTTCAATTCCTCTGCGCACTTGTATGTTAGATACGATTTGTAGGTTGGGAAGCGGTACCATTCGGGAATGCGGGCCAGGGCGGCTTTCTGGCTGCTGATCTTATAAAAAACATAATAAGCCGCATTCTTAATGGCATCTTCAAGGTTATCGCCGCCTACTTCCTCAATGTTGATTATCCGTTCACTTTGGGCCAGTTTGATTTGAACATGGATGGTTACCTTTGCTTTTGATGTATCCTCTGCTGCATCAACATTAACGGTTGCCTTTGGCGCCTTTCCTGCATCTTGCGCATTGGCGGTTGCATCCGGGGTTCCCTTGCCCATCTGAACCGTAACAATGTAACCGGGTCCTCGGCCTAATTGCTTTTGAAAGAATTCCAGGACTTTTGTTATGAAAGCATTTTCGGGGAGTTTGCTCTGGGATACCACGGCGATGAAATCGCCGGCGCCGATGGAAGTATTCGGAACAGCCGTCTTGGGCGACGCGCCACAATGCGCAAGGTAGTGACGCAAGCTGGCCACCAAGCCGGATTTATCATCTTTGATTTCTTCAACGTCGATAGGCCCCAGTTCTCCTCGAATATCCCACCACCAAAATTGAAGCTGTTGAAAAAACATGGAGACTATATACAATACCAACAATATCAGGAGGACAAGGATCCACCATTCTGTGGTTCCAAACTGGGTATGACGGATATCGAACCACGTATGTTCACTTATCAAATTCTGCAACCCGACTTCAATCCCGGCAGCGAATTTGTCAATCACGAACGGGAAAGCGGGGTCAATGGTGGATACCACAAGCTTGATGTGTTTGAAAAGCGTGGCCGAATCGCTTGTTGTGAGGACCAAGCACCCGTTGTGAGTCCCATATTCAGGAACCATAGCTCTGGGATCGCTGACGAGATGAAGGGAGATTGATCCCATTGCAAGTGGGAAAATTTCAGGTTTATCGATTGCCAGCGATTGAAGTAACTCACCTTTTTCACAACCCTGCTCCGAAATAATTATTTTTGCTGACGTAACTGAAACATCTTTTTCTCCTTTATTGATCAACCCAATTTCAACCTGTTTTCCATTTCTTAGATCATCATAGTTGATGGTAAGCGGGGTTTCACCATCGAGAAGCGCCAATCCAGCCTCGCTGGGAGGTTCAGTAGGCGTAACCGTTGACGTTGATGATGGTATCGGCGTTAATACTAATATCGATATTGATAACGATATCAGTATCGGCGTCTGTTTTGGCGTCGATGTTTGTGTCGGAGTTAGTGTCCTTGTTGATGTCAACGTCGGTGCCAATGTCAGTGTGTTTGTTGGCGTCTGCGTTGATGTTGGTGTTCGCGTTAATGTTAGCGCTGGTGTAAAAGTGGGCGTAGCAGAACTGGCTTGCTCCACCAAACCACCCGCTCTGCCGTTGGACGCCGGATGCCCCACAGCGGAATCCACCCATGAACCGGCACCTTGCGGTGGTTGTTCAGCCCGGGCGCGCGTTGTTGCCAGCGTCGTTTGGCAAAGCACAAGCGTTGAAATGAAAATTGCGTTGAAAATTTTTGACCAGAACATCCCAGCCTCCTGTGTAAAAACGACCTGAAATGGCTTGCCGCCTGCCATCAAATCAGAAAGAATACCTGAAGACTTTTCCTGTAAATCCCACTATGGGCGCTGGTTTAAGAAGGCGTAACAGTAAAGTGGACTTCCAAGTCCTATTATATCCTGGGATGGTTGTCTTGAAAACAGGTTATTTTCAAGACAGTTGTGCGGGCGTTCTTTATGATGGGCTTATTGACGATTTGTAAACGGTTCATGCGCAGTCCAGCCTCGCCGCCCGTCATCCCAAACTACCGGCGGCGGGGTGGGTGACGCAGTCCCCGTAGTGCAACGGAGCAGGACGTAGCCCCCGTAGTGCAACGGAGCGGGACGTAGCCCCCGCAGTGGAACGGAGTGGGACTGTCCCGCCGACCATCATTGGCTGGCTCTTATGGTTTAGGTTCGGTTGCGATTGTGTTTTTGTTTGACAAAAAAACATCTCGCGTCTTATTCGAGAGCAAGTATGAGACGAGCAGTATTACTATCAAGAGCCAAGCCGATAAGAAAAGGACAACGGGCAAAGAGTTCTTTAAAGTGACTAAAGGTATATCAACCCCAAGATGATCATAGCCGAATTCAACACTTTCGTTTTGATGAGATAGGAAAATCGGTAAGAACCATGCCTGGATGGCAACGATTGATATCGCTCTAATTGATAGCAGGAACAGCGATAATCTACGCCCGAATTCTTTTAGCCCAAAAAGGCTTAGACCAGCGATAAACAGGAATATCGAAGATACCAAACTCAACAGGTCTATACTCACCGTCGGTGTAGTAATGGTTATCCCGGATAAGATAAATTTCCAAAGATGGAGAATACCCGAAAGTATAAAAAGAACGGCGATACCTTTGACGACTGTTTTTCTATTCATCGATTTGTCTTCAGCTTCTATGTAAATGGGCCAGCATCGCGGCAGGACTACCCCTTACCCAACAGACCCCGCACATCGTCCAGACACTCTTGCTGGATATTATCCCGGTTTCATGTTGTCCGGTTCTGTAGTGGCGGCGGGGCGGGTGATGCAATCCCTGCAGTGGAACGGAGCGGGACTGCCCCGCCGACCAGAATTAGGCCCGTTTTTGGCCTGTGATTATCCATCTTCCACGATCATCTAATTTTATAGCCAGATCCCCATACTTGCGTCTGAAGAGCGTATCTATCTCTTGCCGTGAAAAGAAAGAATGGGGTAACCCTTTTTCTGGTCCCTGCATCGGGATACAAGTACCGTCCGGCAGAGTTTCATGCCCATCCATCATAGCCCAATTCGTTTTGCAGTCATCATTGGGTAGTGATAAAAAGATTCTCCCATTCACAACCAGTAAGCTATGAATTTTCTCAACCAAGGACACGACCTTAGCTTTAAGGTCGTGATGTAGTGCGGCGTGAGAAATCACCAAGTCATACGTCATGGTTTGATATTGGTAATCATACATATCGGCAACTATAAATTGCCCCGACTGCTCTGCATCCTTCGTGGCCATTGAAACAGCCGCTGAACTGGAATCTAGTCCGGTAATAGTGAAGCCCTTATTCATTAGGAATAAAAGATACCGGCCATCTCCGCAACCTATGTCCAGCGCATTTTTTATTGCGAAGTCATTTTGCTCAATGAATTCGATAAAGCTGGGATTCAAACCTTCCTTCAGCGAAGCCCATGCTGGGCCGCCACTCTGATAGTCTCTATAGATTTTGTCCCAGATGGTCATGATGTTTTCCTGAGCGAGGCTCTAACCATTGCGTGGAGCAGCCCGTATACTGTATAAGACCCCATGCGGAGGTTAATACAGCCTGTAGACTGTTTAACTGATTATGTGCAGATTATACGCCCCCCATATCAAAAGAACAATTGCCCGCCAAACCCTGGCGTCAGGGGCGGGGAACCTGCCGGGGCGCGCGCGGGCGGCGCAGCTTTCTAAACTGTTAAAACGGGGGAGGCATTTTCTTGCTATACTATTTTAATGGGCCAAAACGATCCATCCCTCCACCGCACCCCACAGTCCTCCCGCCGCATACCGGAGTTGTTGCGCCGCTCGTCGGAGTCATTCCGCCGCTCGTCGGAGCCGTTCCGCCGCTCGTCGGAGCTGTTCCGCCGCTCTCCGGAGTCATTGCGCCGCTCTTCGGAGTCATTGCGCCGCTCTTCGGAGTCGTTGCGCCGCTCTCCGGAGTCATTCCGCTGCTCTCCGGAGTCATTGCGCCGCTCGTTTCGGCAAGCGCCGTTGGCCCGCTGCAAGTCCCTGCTCGAATATTTCCTGTTTTCCAACCATGATCCAAACCACAAAAGGAGCATATCGCATGTCAATCTTGAAGACCAACATTTCCGAATATTTGCTGGGCGCTACCGTAGCCATCGATAACGTTAGCGCATCGCCGGAAGTTCAGGCCTTGCTGGCCGAGGTGGGTTACGATGCGGCCCGCCTGGCCGCCGGCAAGGCGCTGCTCACCCGCGCCAGCGCGCTCAACAGCCAGCGGGGCAGCGAAAAGGGCGACCAGGTGAACGCCACCAGCGCCAAAGACGCCGCCTGGCAGCAGGCCGACGATGTGTACATAAAGCAGGTCAAGCTGGCGCGCATCGCCGTCAAGAAGCCCGGCGACCGCGGCAAGTTGATGCTCGAAGGCGACCGCAAGCGCAAGTTTGCCGGTTGGGTGGAGCAGGCCAGCGCGTTTTACGAGCACGCTTTCGAGCCGGACATCCTGGCGCAACTGGGGACGGTCAACCTGGGCCAGGCCAAATTGCAGGACGGCAAGGCCCTGACCGATGCGGTGATTGCCGCGCACATGGCGCAAGCCACCGCCATCGGTGATAAGGAGAACGCCACCGACGAGCGCGACCAGGCGTTCGACGACCTGGCGGCCTGGATGAGCGATTACCTGGCTGCCGCGCGCATTGCGCTGGAAGACCACCCGCAATGGATGGAGAAGCTGGGCGTGCTGGCGCGCACCACGCCCAAAGCCAAACCGTCTGCCGCCAAATCCCCGGTAACCAATTCCCCTGCGGCGTGACAAGCTTAAACCGTTCGGCGCTGGTCTCTGACC
>JBARBA010000643.1:0-6963 GCA_049792555.1 Anaerolineales bacterium | reverse complement strand
AACGAACTGTCAAACGCGCCAGGCAGATAAATGCCTGGCGCGTTTCATACCTTTCCCTAAAATTCATACCCCAGACCGGGTGTCCGCATGGACGAACTCACCGGCTCCGTCGAGCGCATCACCTGCTACAAAGTGCCGCACGGCGGTACAACCCCGAAAATGGCAACAGCGTCCGTGCTATGCGTTCGCCACCGAAGAAATAAACACATCCTCCAGCGTGGGCGCAATCCAGGCCAGCGACGTGACCGGGATTTGCGCGGCGCTTAAGACCTGCTCGATGGCCGGCTGGTAGCGCCCGGCGTCCAAAACCACCACGTGGACTTGCGCGCCGTAGAGCGCCACCTCGTCGAGCGGCAGGCAGCCCGCATCGCGGGCATCCTTCAAAACGCGCATCACCAGGTCGGGGGCGGGCGAATTGATCTCCAGCACCTGGCCGCGCATGCGGGTCTGCTTGAGACAGGCGGGCGTATCCAGCGCAATCAGGCGGCCCTGGCTGATAAAACCGACCTGCTGGCATAACTCGGCCTCGTCCATATAATGCGTCGTCACCAGAACCGTCACCCCCTGCTGGGCCATATCGTAAATCAACCCCCAAAACTCGCGCCGGCTGATCGGGTCGACCCCGGCGGTGGGTTCATCCAGGAAAACGACGCGCGGTCGATGCACGATGGCGCAACCGAGCGCCAGGCGCTGCTTCCAACCGCCCGAAAGGTTGGCGGTCAACTCGTTTTCGCGCCCCACCAACCCGGCCATCTGGATGATCTCGGCCTGCCGCTGCTGGAGTTCATCGCGCGACAAGCCGTAGACCTTGCCATAGAAGCGGATGTTTTCCCGCGCGGTCAACTCGTTATACAACGTAAACTGCTGCGACATGTAACCGACCTGCGCCTGCATGACTTTGGTCTGCGTGGCCGGGTCGTAGCCCAGCACTAAAGCCTTGCCCGACGTGGGTTTGATCAAGCCCAACAACATGCGGATGGTGGTCGTCTTGCCGGCCCCATTCGGCCCCAGCCAGCCGAACACCTGACCGGCCTCCACCTTGAAACTGATATTATCGACCGCCACAAAACTGCCGAAGGCCTTGCTCAGCTCTTCAACGACGATGGGGGCTTGCGCCTGCTCCGGGTTCATAGGCCGCCCCCCGCTTTTTCTTCGGACCCTGAACCTGCCGCGATCATCGTCTGGCGGCGGATCAGGCTGATAAAGGCTTCTTCCATGCGCACTTCGATGCGCCTGACGCCGTCGTGGCCGATGCCCCGCGCAGACAAGGCCGCTTCGATTTGAACCGTCCTTGTGGAGGCGTCGACCACAAAAATGTGCAGCTTGTCGCCATAGGTCTGGACTTCGAGCACGCCTTCCAGCGTCGCCGCCAGTTCGCGGGCCGCCGCCAGCTTCGAGGGGGTCAACTCCAGCAACTCCCCGGCGACCAGGGCCTTGATGCGCGCCGGGGTATCGCTGGCAATAATCTTCCCGTTATAGATCAAGCCCACCTGGTTGCAGCGTTCGGCCTCGTCCATGTAGGGCGTGCATACGAAAATCGTCAGGCCGCGCTCGGCGCGCAGGTTGCCCAACAGGTTCCAGAACTCCCGGCGGCTGACCGGGTCGACGCCCAGCGTCGGCTCGTCGAGCAGCACCACCTGCGGCGCATGAACCAGGCTGCAAGCCAGGGCCAGCTTCTTCTTCATCCCGCCTGAAAGGCGGCTGGCCAGCCGTCCGGTAAAATTGCCCAGCCCGGCAAAGGACAACAGTTCCGGGATGCGTTTTTCCTGCTCCCGGCCGTCCATGCCCTGCACCCTGGCGAAGAAGAGCATGTTCTCCATAACGGTCAGGTCGCCGGGCAGGGCAAATTGCTGGGCAATGTAACCGATCCGCTCGCGGATCTGGTACGTGTCGCGCATCGAGTCGAAGCCCAGGATGCTGCTCTGGCCCTCGCTGCGGCTCAACAACCCGATCAACAGCCGGGTGGTGGTGGTTTTCCCCGCGCCGTCCGGGCCGATCAACCCGTAGGTCTCCCCGCGCCGCGCCTGGAACGAAAGCTGATCGACAGCCGTAATCCAGCGGTCGGAAGCCTTGAACTTCTTGCCCAACCCGTTTGCAGAAATTGCAATTTCGTCCGTCATATAGTAGTCCAGAAAAGTTTTTTCCGCAGATTTACCCTGCGGGCACGATGTCGCCGATTTCCGCAGATTTTTTAAGATTTATACCCTAACGGGCACTCGTCTGCGACGATACCCTACGGGCACAATGTCTGCGTAATCTGCGGATAAGGTTGGAAAGAATTTTTCTTATTGCTCGTTAATCCAGACGTTTCTTGAAGCTGAAGGAGGCGACCGCCATCATCGCCACGCTGTAGAGCAACAAGACCAGCGCGTCGCTCCAGAAAAAACTTAGCCCCACGCCCTTGGTGATGATCCCGCGCGAGATGCGGATGAAATACGTCAGCGGGATCAGGTCGCCGATCCATTGGGGGATGAGCGGCATGGCGTTGCGCGGATAGACCAGCCCGGTCAGCAACATGCTGAAGAGCATCAGCATCTGGGTGATCTGCTGCGTCTGCTTCTGGGTCTTGGCGATGACCGAGATCAGCAGCCCCAGCCCCAGGCTGGATGTAATGAATAGCAACGACAGCCACAGATAGAGCGCCAGGCTGCCCTGGAAAGGCACGCCAAACCAGAAGACGCCCAACCCCAGCACGATGGCAATCATCAGCAGGCACAGCAACAATAACGGGATCATCTTCCCCAGGATCATCTCCAGCGGGCGGATGGGCGTCGCCAGGAGTTGTTCGAGCGTGCCCGCCTCGCGCTCGCGGACAATCGCCATGGCCGAGAGCACCACCGCCAGGCTTTGCAGGATCATGCCGATAATGGCCGGCAGGATAAACCACAAGTCGCGCAGGTCGGGGTTGTAGAGCACCTGGATCGAATTCGTGATCGGCAATTTGCCGGCCTGCGCGGCGGCCCCGGCCCCCGTCCCGGCGCGGTCGATCTCTTGTGTGGTGATATTCATGGAATAGTTTTGGGCGATGATGCTTGCCGCGTTGTAGCCCGATTGGACGCTGAAAGAATCGGAACCGTCCAGCAGCACCAGCACGTTGGCCTCCCCACGCTTCAAGTCGGCGGAGAAATTGGGCGGGATGATGATCGCGGCTTTTACCTGGCCCGCATCGATGGCGTACATGGCGTCCTGCTCGCTTTGCAACGATTGGACGATATCGAAATACTGCGAGTTGACCAGCGCCTGGATGAAGTCCCGGCTTTCGGCGTCCCGGCTCTGGTTCACCAACGCCGTCGGGATGTGGTAAACCGTCAGCGAGACGGCATACCCGAACAGGAACAACTCGATCAGCGGCAGCCCGAAGATCATCATCAGGGTGCGCGGGTCGCGTAGGAGTTGCATGCTCTCCTTCAGCACCAGGGCGAGAAGACGTTGAAATGATTTTTTCATGGTGAAAGCGTATCTTTGATTATTGGGAAGTCTCCATGAAAATACATTTTCACCGCCAAGCATGAAAATCTATTTTCATATCTGACAGGTGGTTGATTAGACGACGGTGATGTTTCCGTCGTCGTACCGAAACCACCGGGTATTCATATAAACAATTGTATGTGGTTTCGATACGGCGGCGGGATAGCACCGCCGCCTACTCAACCACCGGTTATTGGGAAGTTATGTAGAATTCGTCAATCCAGTCTTTGCCTGAAAAGGCGGGCAGAAAAGAACAGGATGGCAACCGTATAAACTGCCAGGGCAACCACCTGGCCCGTCAGGAACTCCATGCCGATGCCCTTCATGTAAATCCCGCGTGAAATGGGGATGAAATAGGTCAGGGGGAAGAGATTACTCAGCCATTGCATGATCTCCGGCATGGCATAACGCGGGAAAACAAACCCGCCGATGATCTGCCCGATAAACGTGATCATGGTGGTCAACTGCTGCGCCTGGCGCTGGTTTTGGGAAAGCGACGAAATCAACAGCCCCAACCCCAGGCCGGAGAACATATAAAGGATCGTCAGGACGAAAAAGAGCGGCAGGTTGCCCTTGATCGAGACGCCGAACCAGAGCGCGCCGACCACCACAATCGTCAGCGTATTGATAAAAGCGATCAGCAGGTTCGGGATGGTCTTGCCCAACATCAGTTCCGCCGGACGGATGGGCGTGACCAGGATTTGCTCGATGGTGCCCGCCTCGCGCTCGCGCACAACCGCCAGGGCCGTCAGCGTAATGGTCTGGGTTTGCAGCAGCATGGCAATCAGCCCCGGGACCAGGAACCAGAGATCGTCCAGGTTGGGGTTATAGAGAATGTGGATGTGGGCGGTCAGGGGGTTCGACATCTGGCTGACGCTGCCCTTGCCCAGGGCGGCCAGCCGCTCCAACGCCAGGTGGACGGTATGCTCCTGGGCGATGACGTTGGCCGTGTTATAGGCGGACTGCGTCGTAAACGGGTCCGACCCGTCGACGATCAGCAGGACGCTTGCATCCCCCTGGTTGACCTTGTTCAAAAAATCAGGCGGGATCACCACCCCCACCCGCGCCTCTCCGCTGTCGATGGCCGCGATGACCCCATCCTGCCCAGGCGAGGACGAAACGACGTCGAAATAATCCGAGTGGACCAAATCGTCCAGGTACGAGCGGCTGGCCGAATCCAGGCTTTGGTCTGCGACCGCCAGGGGGATGTGCTTGACGTCCATGTGGATGGCGTAAGCAAAAAGGATCAGTTGGATCAGGGGCAGGGACAGGATTAGAACCAGCGTCCCCCGGTCGCGGGCCATGATGATGAATTCTTTTTCTACAATCGCGCCAAGTCGTTTTAGCATAATCCCGGTATTATATAATACCCGCGGTCACAAATTGCGCTTTTCGTTTTTTATAACTTCTCAATCGCTTGTCCAAGGTCAGCAATCAAATCATCTGCATCTTCAATGCCCACAGAATAACGCAGCAGGTTGTCTTTCATCCCGGCCAGCTTGCGTTCGAACGGATCGAGCGAATACAGCGCCGCCGGTTGCAGAATGATGCTTTCCACGCCGCCCAGCGTAGGCCCGATAAACGGCAACTCCAGGGTATCGACAAACTGCCCGGCCTTTTCAAAGTTGCCCTTGATTTCGAAGCTGACCACGCCGCCGAAGCCGCTCATCAGTTGGCGGGCGATGGCATAATCGGGGTGCGACTCCAGGCCGGGATACCAGACGCGCTCAATGCCCGGCTGTTTTTCGAGGAACTGCGCCACGCGCATTGCGCTCTCGTTTTGGCGGCGGATGCGCAATTCCAGCGTCTTCATGCCGCGCATCAGCAGTGAGGCGTCGTCGGCGCTGGTGATGCCACCCAACAGGCGGCGCACGGCAGCGATATCGGCCAGCGCCGCTTTCGAGCCGATCACAGCCCCGGCCAGCAGGTCGTTGTGACCGGCCAGGTATTTGGTCGCGCTGTGGATTACGATGTCCGCGCCAAGTTCGAGCGGGCGCATATTGATTGGGGTGGCGAAGGTGCCATCCACAACGGTCAGCAGCTTTTGGGCGCGGGCGATCTCGACGATTTTGGGCAGGTCAGCCACGCGCAGGAAAGGATTGCTGATGCTTTCGACAAAGATCAGGCGCGTTTTGGGCCGGATGGCGGCGGCAAAGGCTTCGGGGCGGTTGTTTTCCACCAGGGTGGACTCAATGCCCCAGCGACTGAGCAGCGTCTCGGCAAGTTCGCGGGTCTGGTAAAAGCTGTCGCGGCTGATGATGACGTGATCGCCGTTGGAGAGCAGCGTCAGCAGCGTGGTGCTGATGGCAGCCATCCCGCTGGCAAACAACAGGGCGCGTTCGCCGCCGTCCAGGTCGGCCAGTTTGCGTTCGGCGGCCGCCTGGGTCGGGTTGCCGTAGCGTCCATATTCCGAGCGGCTGAAGGGCGCGTTGCCGCCGGCCTTTTCCTGCATAAAAGCCGCGATTTCAGCGCTGTTGCGAAAGGTGAATGTGGACGTGCGCGCGATGGACGTGGTCAGTGTGTGATCGGGCTTGTGTTTTTCTTCCCCGGCGTGTACGGCCCTGGTGGAATGCTGCTCTGTCATGTCTGTGCTCCTTGTGATTGTTACGGATACCGATAAAAATGTGGGGTTACGCCGCCATGCAAATGTTGCTGTGCAAAATAAAGCTGCTTTCCGCGATTGAATTCCCGCGATAATATCACGCGCAGGGGTGGCTGTCAAAGATGTTTTCGGCCACAGAATGCCGCCCGGCTCTTTTTTATGTATTGCTTTTCAATCCTGTAATTTTGCCGTCATGGGCTTGTTTTGTCTGATAAAGCAGCTAAAATCAGGTGATGAAATCTTTTCCTGTATTTTGCAACTAACGTTTGGGAGCTTTGTCATGGTTGAAATTGAGTTCTCTTATATTCACGATTTTGAACGCGATGCGCAAGTATGGTCCAGCTTTATGGATGAATTTGGCGCTCAACATGGAATCAAAGTCCACCTGAGACCTATGGTCTGGGATACCGCCTGGGCAGAGTTATTTTCATTTACGTCGAACGCCAAAGGCCCGCAGGTTTCGCATATTGGGAACACCTGGGTCAGCAGCCTGGCGAGGATGAATGTCTTGCGGGCTTTTAAGCCGGATGAAATTGCCGAAGTAGGCGGGGCTTGGGATTTTATCACTCCCAACTGGGAAACGGGAATGCTGCCCGGGGACAGGCGCGTTTGGGCCATTCCATGGACGGCCTGGATTTATTTAATTTGCTACCGCAAAGACTTGCTCGAGCAGGTCGGGATCGATCCCACCGATGCTTTTGGGACGATCAAGGCCAACAAAGAAACTGTGGAACGCCTGACAAGTTCTTCGCTCGAAATCCCCTGGCTAAACGCGCAACTCCCTGTTTCTTCCCGCGACCTGTTGCACATCGCCGCTTCGTGGGTCTGGGCTGCGGGTGGGGACTTTGTTGACAAGAAAGCTACGAAAGCATTATTTAACAGTCCGCAAGCCC
>JBARBA010000642.1:0-1779 GCA_049792555.1 Anaerolineales bacterium | reverse complement strand
CAGCAGCAGGGATGAGTATTTGGCCGAAAATGCTGCGCAAAATATCAATTTGACCGATATGCGCCAGGGCAATGACGGGGCCGGTATTGGAGACAACTTCAGGCTTTGCCAAGGCTGGTATCCCAATTCCTGGCGATGGTCGCTTCATCGTCCCACTCTTCAGGGGTTAGACGAAAATAATCCATGCCCTTGCGCGCAAGCAGCGTAACAAAACCGCGTTTCGTCAACCCCAAAAGTTCGGCGGTTTTGCCGCCAGAGATGCGCCCTTCCTGAAACAACCCCAACAGGATGAGTTCCCTGACAATTTCGCCTGCCTGTGATTTTTCGCCAAGCAGCGCCAGAATATCTTTCGGAAGCGCAATTTGTAACAGCGCAATATCGGTCATGGCAAAAATATCCTTTCATTACTCCTGATCGGTTGCGAAAATTATACCTCTCGCGGTCACGAATGCGCAGCACGATGTTGCGCTTTGTTTTCTATATACCGCTTACTCCGCCCCCGATTGATTGACTGGTCTGGCATTCCCGCGTTGTGCAGTCGTTTGCATTGATAGTTCCACATCTTTTCACCAAAGATCAAAATCAATCCCAAATTACTTTATTTTCACTTCTTTTCCCCCATCCAAAAACCACCCGGCAAAGGCGCATCGAAATCGGGGGTTGTTTTGACCGCGCCCGCATGAAGCCCGGCAATGCGTTTCCCGGCAGGCGCCAGGCGCGCTACAAGCTGGTCGCCCTGTTTGAAAACAACTTCCTTCCCGTCTGCCATCTGTGAAAGTAATTCTTTTAATTTTTTGTCCGTCTTTTTGACTTCAACTGTAATGGTGACCATGCTTTTGCTCCTTGCAAATACCTGCTCTGATTGTATCATTCTCACGTATCATCTCAAAATTTGGGGGAATTTGTTGTTGCAAGGTGGTTTCGATACGGCGGCGGTGCTGTCCCGCCGCCTACTCAACCACCGATAATTGAGATGATACATTTTCACGATGGCATGTGTCCCTTTACTCCACCGTCGACCCCCTCGGGGGCAAGATCGCCCAGCGGTCACACCCACAGTTCTTGGCCTCTTGCAGAGCTTTATCGGCGCGCTCCAGGAACTCGCGCCAGGGTTCGCCGCGCCGGTAGTGGGCAATGCCCACGCTGATGGTGGCGCGCACGATCTGGTCGGCCACTTCCACGGCCATGTTGCGCGCCATGTTCAGCAGGCGCTCCGCCGTCGGGATGGCGTATTCCAGGGGCGTGCCCGGCAGCAGGATCAGGAACTCCTCGCCGCCGTAGCGCCCGATCACGTCCGTCTGCCGCAGGCTGTCGCCCAGGCGGGTGGCCAGGGTGCGCAACACGTGGTCGCCGGCGATGTGTCCGTAGGTATCGTTGATCAGTTTGAGATGATCGACATCCAGCATGAAAATCGTCAGCGGTTTGAGCGAGTTGTTGCTGAGCACCACCTTGTGCTGCAAATCCCCCAGGATTTTGCGTTGGTTCGAGAGCAGGGTCAGGGGATCGGTATGGGCAATTTCCTGCGCCTGCACCAATATAGACTCAAGCCCGGCCTGCTTGATCTCCAGGGCGCGTTTGGCGGTGTTCAAATCGCGCGTCAGCCTGGCGATTTCTTCGCTTTGCGTCTTGGAGGCGGGTTCCGCCACAAACAGGAAGTTGCCGTCTGGAATGGGGATCAACAGGCACTCATAAGTGCGATAAATTTTCCCCGTAGAAATTTCAAGACTGATCTTTCCGCCGTCCTTCTTTTCGGCTGTGGTTTGCAGCAATCTGACAAAA
>JBARBA010000641.1:0-6181 GCA_049792555.1 Anaerolineales bacterium | reverse complement strand
GGTCGAAGGCGGCCAGGTCGACCAGATCCGGCGCGCGCGTCGCCGTCGGCGAGGCGGGCGGAACGGTGGGCGGCGGTGCCGGCAGCGTCCGCTGCGTGCCGGCGCCTTCGAGGAACAGCGCGAGGATGCGCACCGGCTCGGTACCGAGATTGACGCCGATATGCTCGACCTGCATCGCCTCCAGGAAGGCGTCGCCGGGCTTGTAGGTGCGGCGCCCCTGACCGGCGTATTCGACCTCCAGCGTGCCCGACAGGATGTAGGCGAACAGCGGCGTGCCGTGCCGGTGCCAGCCGGTCGACTCGCCCGGCTTGACGGTGATCGTCAGTGCGCCGATTTTGGCCGGGGCCCGCTCCGGGAAGTGCAGCGTTTCGCCGCTGACCGTGGTGCCGGTCTCCAGCAACAGCTGCGCCGGCGGATAGTCGGCGGCGGCGCGCCCGGCCGCCAGGGCGGCCAGCACCGGCACGAGGTAGCGCAGGAAGGACAGGGGGCGGGCGATCTTCATGATGAGTTTTCCTCGGTGGATGATAGGCAAGGCGGTTTCAAGTCGGGTCGTCCGCGGCGCGCATGAACACCGCCAGCCACACCGTGGCGACGTCGGCCGGCGTCCAGTCGACGCGGTGGCGGCGATGCGCGGCGATCCGGAGCCAGTCGCCGGGCGCCAGTTCCACCGTCGCATCCGGATCGCGCAGGATCAGGCGGGCGCGGCCGCTAAGCAGCGCGACCCACTCGTCCTCGTCCTGGTCGTACCAGAAGTCCGGCGGCGAGGCCTGGCCCCAGGAGACGATGCGCTCGACGCGCGTGCCGGGCGCGCTCGCCAGCACTTCGCAGCGTTCGGCCGCGGCCGGCGCCAGGGCGGTGAAGAGATTGCCGGATGTCATCGGCGCAAGTATGTTCGCGGAATCGGGGAAGCCCGAATTGTCGCGCAATTCGCCGTCCTATTCGCGGCCGATTTCGAGCAGGATCGGCTGATGGTCGGAAGCGGCCGTCTCCCGATTCACGACCAGGCGCCGCACGCGGCTACCCAGGTCCTCGGAAACGAAGAAGTAGTCGCAGCAATAGGCGTGGTCCGGCCAGGCGCAGCCGTACGGCCGGCGAGTCCGCCGCCGATCGGAATGTCGGCGCCGGCCGGCTGCGGCCGAATCGCTCATATCGATCGGCAAGCACAAGAGGCTTGCTATGTCACTTGAATTCGTGGGGAAACCTCAGGGATAGACTAATAGTCGGTGCGTAGTCTATGACCGCCGACCTCGCATGGGGCGGCATCGACTATCGGGTTGGATCAGCCTTTTTTACATAAGTTACGCAGATCAATATTTACATCCTGCGCTTTCGCCCGCAGACGATGGATAATGATTTTTAAATATTGGATCGGTGAGATGTGTTGGAGCGGTGAGCTGATGTTGCAGCTGCAAATAATGTAGTCCAAAATATCCACCGAATTTCGGCGACGTTTCGACCAAACGCAATAATGGAGATGTAGTGTCTATTTCATCCCGCATGGCAATAGTCGTAGCTATCGCGTGTGCCTATTGTTTCCATGGTGTCCACTCGCCCGTCATGCGTGCATCGCCCTCGCCCGAATGAGCAACCATGTTCGGGCTGTCTTCCGTGCAGAAAAGCTCACCTTCGCCTTTCCGGGAAAGCAAGTGGTGGATGCGGTTGACTTCGCGCTACACGCAGGAACCATCACCTGCCTGTTAGGTGGCAATGGCGCAGGGAAAACTACGCTTTTCAATCTCGTCACCGGATTTCTCCGGCCAGATTCGGGAAACATCCGATTTGGCGATACAGACCTTGCAAACCACCCGCCTTACCGCATCAGCCGCCTCGGCGTGGTGCGCACGTTCCAGGACTTGCGCCTTATCGGAAAGCTCTCGGTGCGTGACAACCTACTGCTCGCCCAGCCGCAACATCCGAGCGAGCGACTCGGGCGCGCATTGCTCCCCTCGCATTTCCACAAAAAGCGCAATGCCGCAGACTTGTGCAAAGCCGATACCCTGCTGGAAGAATTCCATCTCGCCCAAGTTGCCGACCAGGCGGCCTCCGAAATTTCCTACGGCCAGCAGAAGCTGCTCACCCTCGCTTGCTGCGCGGCGATGGATGCGCGCCTGCTCCTGCTCGACGAGCCGGTGGCCGGTATCAGCCCGGATTTGCGCGAGCGTATCGCCGAACGCCTCGACGGCTTCAAGGCGGCAGGCAAGACCATCCTGCTCATCGAACACCAAGCGGATTTTCTGGAACACACCGGCGATGCTTTCCTTTACCTGCAAGGCGGAAAGCTTCACGGTTTCGATACCCTTGACGAACTCCGCGCCTCACCCGCCGCGCATGACGCCTTCATCTGACGCGCTGCCGATATTGTCGGTGCGCAAGCTCTCCACCGGCTACGGTAAGAAGCAGGTGCTGTTTGACGTGACCCTGGACGTGATGCCCGGAGAAATAGTGCTCATCACCGGCGGCAACGGCTCCGGCAAATCTACCCTACTCAAGGCCATATACGGGCTACTTCCTCCGTGGAATGCCGATGCCGAAATTCTCTATCGCCCCTTGCAGAATGGCGAGGTTCTCAGCACGAACGTTGCCTCCAACAACCTCGCCCAAGGCCTCGCCTACCTCCCGCAAAAGAATGCCGTGTTCGACGATCTTACCGTCGAGGACAATCTCCGACTCGCCGGGCATATACTGCGCGGCGGCAAGGGGTTCGCAAGCCGACGTGATGAAGTGCTGTCATTGCTACCGATGCTTGCGCCGATGCTGAAACGCAAGCCGGAGAAAATGAGCGGAGGGGAGCGGCAGATGGCGGCGTTAGGGATGGCGATGTTGCATAGGCCTAGGCTGCTGCTGCTGGATGAACCGACTGCGGGACTTGATTCCAAGAATGCCGCAATGTTTTTGGATGCGATCCATAGCGCTCAAGAGAAAAATCTGTTGAGTTTTATCGTGGTGGAACATCGTAAATATGAATGCCAGTCTTTGGGTGGGCGACTTTGCAGAATGAGGCTTGGTGTACTTGATGCCAAGGTAACTGTACAGGACGAATTGAAATTGGAGGTTTTATGAACGCAGGAATTAGACATCTAAATATCGAAGTGACAAAGAAATGCAATCAGCGCTGCTTCTATTGCTTTAACGATTCTGGCAGGGGGCAATCAGAAACTGACCTCAGTTTGCAGCAGTGGCTAACCATGCTTCGTAATCTACAACAGAAGGGTTTGCAAAGCATTCATCTTACTGGTGGAGAACCTTTTGCATACAAAAATGCTGTCGAGCTTCTCGCTGGTGCACAAGCGATAGGCTTATCTACTAGCATCCTCTCGAATGGGCTTCATGTCGAAGCTTTAACGAGCGACTTCCCCAATATTTTTCGTAAACTAACCGTCGCTCAAATCAGCCTCGATTCGATGGACGAAGCAACCCATAATCTTCGTCGGGGTTATTCGAAGGCGTGGCACGATGCTGTGAGTGCAATCCATGCGCTACATCGACTTTCAGTACCTGTGGAAATCAGTTGTGTTGTCTCGGAGGGCAATCTCTCGGATTTGGGAGAAGTGGCCGAATTCTGCCGAACAGTAAATGGAGGACTCATCGTCCGACCAATGATTGCGATAGGTCGCGCAGCCAACGAATGTACCCCCGACTCATTTGCTCATGATTTGGAACTCTGTATCCAGGTGCTGAAGGCGAGTCAACATGTTCGCCTCGTTTCTGATCGTTTCCAATATGTGACAGATAAACAAGAGGCGTGGCCTCAACAATACCAAGAGGGCATTCAAACTGCCCACCATGATGGACGTCTACGGTTTGTTCGCAAAGAAGAAGCTAATTTAATAGCTCTTGCTGCCTGAAAAGCAAACTCCGGGGGTATCTGGGCTATGGTAAGAGCTGAAAAGAAGATCGTATTTCTAAGCCACGCTTGGGAGGATCGTACTATCGTGCAGCCTTTCAAGGATGCCTTTTTCGGGGATACCACCTTTAATCAAGATGCTTATGAATGCTTTTTCACATCAGACCCGTCAGACCCATCCATACCACCTGGCGTTAATATTTGGACTCAGATTGAGGAGAAATTGTTACGCTGTGAGTACTTTGTGGCTTTTTGTTCGCCAAACTATTTCAAAAGCCAAACGTGTCAGAATGAGCTTGGGGCAATCAAGGCCCTGAGTGCACGAAAAAAAGGAAATTCGATTCAGATAATCCCGGTGAAGCTGGCTGATTTCCATCCGAGTTACATTAATCATATTATCAGCCAGTCGTCGATTTACATTGACCCGTTTCAGTCGAGTGGCGTGAAAGAAATTGCCAAGTTATTAAATTCTGTGCTTAACTTTGCTACGCTCCAAGCTTACGAACGAGTCGCTCAAGAAGTCAAAAAGGCTCGTGATGATCTTGCCCAGTCCAAGGATCATCGTGTCGTTTCTTTGTGGCAGAAGCATTTGACAGACAGGAGTTACCCCAATACCCCCGTTACCTTTTTTATCGAAGTGTGCCAGTACCCTGATGTTGCAGTAGGTCTTTCCAAAAAAGGGGGAGTGTCATTGGTATGGGCGCTTAACCGCTCTCCGTTGTTAGTCGCAGCGGCCTACGATAGTCAAACCGAATACCTCATGGCTCATGAGCTTCGTTTTGAAATGTTGCAGACTAAAAATAAATATCGCTTGGTTATTTTCAAGGAGTGGAAGGAGGCCGAGGCTTACCAGCAATGTAGTCCTAAATACCACAAAGATGAGACCGGCGTAAACCTCACACAGGATCAACTAGAAAAACGGCGCAAGGATTTCCGGGATTCTGTTGAAAAGGCTGGTGCGAAACTCCTATTCACGACTCGTTCACGGATTAAACGTACAACTATCTTTCAGTATGCAGGTTCTTTGGGTGAGGACTACTGGGATTTTGGCTATGTAAAGACAGACGTTGCCGCAGACGCTGAGTTTTTATTTGTCTCGGGCTTTGATTCCCCTTCATTCGTGACCGACCCCGGCCAACTGCATTCAAAATCCATACGGCACCTTGCCCTTTATTCCAAACCCCATGACGACCGTTATGAAGTGTTACGGAAACCACAATACGCGACTTTGTATGGGCCATTCCGAGGTCTCTTTGACGTGGTGGATAGCCTGCTTAGTCCTTCTGCGGCAACGGCAAATGTATTTGTGACAGAAAAAGATATTTCAAAATTACAGGACCAGGATTGATGTATTCGCCAGCGATTGTGATCACGGGTGCATCGCGGGGCATAGGCGCTGCTTTGGCATTAAGGTGCGCCAGAGCCGGCTATCGCGTTGCCGTAAACTATTTAGAATGCGACGATGATGCGCAGCAAATAGTTTATACAATACATGAAATGGGCGGGGAGGCATTTGCGATTAAAGCAGATGTGCGTAATCAAGAATGCGTCCAGCACATGTTCGGAATGGTGGAAAGAAAGTTTGGTGGTTGCGATTATCTCGTGAATAATGCGCATTCACCATTCGAGCCTAGATCAATCGAAAAGATGCAGTGGCAGGATTTTCAGCAGCAACTGGACGGTAGCTTGAAGAGCGCCTTTTTATGTTGCCAAGCGGCGCTTCCTCTTCTTAAATCCGGTGGCGCAATCCTTAATATGTCATCCGTTACGGTTCGCGCACCCACATCTGGGTTCGCCAGTCGTTCGGCAGCCAAAGGGGCAGTGGAAGCATTAACCAGGAATCTTGCCTTTGAGTTGGCAGACAGGAATATTAGAGTCAATGTGTTGTCTATCGGCTGGACTGCCACCAATCAAGTAAAAGCATTACCGGTGGATTTTGTTCGATCTAATGTAGGGCGAGCAGCGATGCGACGTCTGGCTACGCCAGAGGAGATTGCAAATACGGCCTTCTACTACGTTTCGCCAGAGTTCAGCTTCATCACGGGATGTACAATTCCTGTCGATGGTGGTTGTTTTGTCTAGAGAGGTACGTATGAAAAAAAATATTCCGGTTATTCTCTTTATATTTCTAGCCGTTGGCCTTCTCGCTCGGCTTGCATCTCATCGTTCTTCTGCGGATAGTTTGCAAGAAATTGGTGTGCTGATGCCGCTCACTGGCGATGCTTCTTCCTACGGGCAAAAGGGCCGAAAAGCGATTGAGATGGCGGTTGACGATTTCAACGCAAAAGAAGGATCGTCTGGCAAGAAGATTGCCGCCGCTTTCGAGGACTCCAAGGG
>JBARBA010000640.1:0-3020 GCA_049792555.1 Anaerolineales bacterium | reverse complement strand
CCTTCTATTACACCCTGGCTTTTTCCGCCGAACTGGCCGGGAAGGACACCGACGCCGTCAAAAGATACTACGCCGTCTGGAGCGTCTACCCCGACAGTCCCTTTGCCATGCTGGCGCGCTTGAAGTTGGTGAAGTGAAAGAGAGTAGAGAAGAGAGAGTAGATGCAAGTGATGTGCGTCTGACTATTCTCTTGGGAAAGGTGAAACCATGAAAGTCTCTTGCGCGTTTGTTGCCCTGATTTTTATCCTTGTGCTCACAGCCTGTGGCCCTCAACCGGCGCAGCCGATGCCGACCGTCGAGGCGGAGCCTACGCTGACGGCGTCGCCGACCGCCGCCCCCGCCGTCGCAACGGATTCGGCCACCGAAACGCCGGAATCCGCCATCTCGCGAATCCCCACCCGTCCGCCGCTGGTGACCCTGGCCGCCGGAGGCCCCGACGCCTATCGCCTCGCTCCGCAGACGGCAGACCAGGCAGATGAAAGCATTGCCCAGTTGGGGCAAATTATCCCAACGCTTAAAAACCCATACTCTTGTTGCGATGGCGATTATTATTCACCTTACTATCGGGCAATCTGGTACGCAGCCTGGAATGCGCTGGCGCATTTCCCGAACGATCCGCGCGCCGAAGCCTGGCGCTGGAAGATGGCCCGCTACATGGCCTTGAGCGGCGACCTCGACGAAGCCGACCAAACCTACACCGAGTTGATTGAATCAACCTTGAACGCAGACCGCGTTTCTGTGGACGATTTGCCCAACCACGCCCTGCTGGGGAACACACAGGCCTCGGTATATGAACCATCCTTTGTCATGGAAATCAGCCCAATCTCCGTGCCGCACACCGACCACGGATTTATTGCAAAGGTTGGCAACCTTAATAACCCCGACATACCGATCGCCGCCTGCTTTTTAGTGACCGAGAAGGCTGGTCAATACGACACGTATTTTATTCAAGATAGTTTTTTGGATTCTGGATACAACGCCATGAGTCGCGACGGCATCGATTGCTTGCCAAACGACCTTACCAACGACGGGGTCGACGAAATCATTACCAACCGTTACAGCGGCGGGCATAATGGCGGTTTTACTTTCAAGGTTTTTGATATCACGTCCCTGCCGCCGCAAGCCCTGCCTTTCACATCCAAACAAGGTGAAAGCTCTACTGCGCAGTACGTTGATTATGTTGAAGGTTATCCCAAGATAAACGGGAAAGTCCAAATCCAGTTCAATCATTCAGCCAGCAATCTAAATTGCGATAATTATCGAAATGAATATTTTCAATGGACCGGCAAGTCCTTCGAATTGGTCCGTCAGGATTTCCATTTTGGGTTGCCGCCCGATGTTGACCTTTCAGCTAATTGCGTAGACGATGCGTTGGGCGGCCTTTACGAGCTGGATACCAAAGACGGAGCCAGTTTCCTGGAACAAGCCGTCCAGGCTTATCGCCCGTATGCCAGCCAGGTTGGAGGCATACTCGACGAATTCATTGTCCGCCAGGCAATCTATGATGCTTTGTTGGGAAAGCAGGAGAAAGCGCGCGCAACACTCACCGAAATGATTCGAAATCCAATTATCGAAGACAGCGTTTGGATAGAACCAACCCAAAAGTTTTTAGCAACGTACAAACGACCTGCGGATCTTTACCTGGCCTGTTCGGCATTTGTTTCCTGCACGCCGTATCGTGACGTCGAGAGTGGCCCAGGTACCTGCACCCAAATTCCATTGTGCGATACTGAGGCTGTCCTGGATTACACGTTGACAAGTCTCTATCCATCCATTCACCTGGACCAAGTCGGAGCCAGCCTGAAAAAAGTCGGGGTGGATATTGCAGCCGAAGGATGGTTCGATTTCGACCAGGACCAGAAACAAGAATACTGGTTCACGCTTCTTAGGCCCCAAAACGATGAATACGGGCTATGGATTGTAGCAGAATCTCCCAAGGGAAAGACCATCCTTAACGCAGGCTTCTATACGCCAAATATCCCCCAGCCCACTTTTCGGATTGAACATACTGTCTCGCATCCATTCCTCATTAATCTTGACGGTTATATGAGACTTGAACTGCTCCGCGACCCGAAAACAGGTGAACCGAGCATAAACTGGTTTGATCCTGATGCACTGGATGAATCTCAAAACGCCATTCGCGCCGATTTGGGGAAGTTCAAACAACTTCAGCAACAGCTTTTTTCAGGCGGCAGCCCGGTTCCGGTTTACGACCAAGTAGCGGAGATTGGCCGAAAATACCAAGACTGCCCATTCAAAGAAGTCGATAAAGACGGCGATGTTTCCTATTCTTACGATTGCGCCTCCTTCTATTACACCCTGGCTTTTTCCGCCGAACTGGCCGGGAACGACACCGATGCCGTCAAAAGATACTACGCCGTCTGGAGCGTCTACCCCGATAGTCCCTTTGCCATACTGGCGCGCTTGAAGTTGGTGAAGTAAAAGAAGATTAGGGAATAGATCGTAGAGCGTCGTTTTAAACCAAAAGACCGGGGCCAGTCGTTGCCTCGGTCGTATCATTTCAATCATCGGTGGTTGAGTAGGCGGCGGTGCTGTTCCGCCGCCGTATCGAAACCACCTGTAACAACAAGTCCCCCAAAATTTTGAGAAGATACCCTCGGTCTTTCTAATTGCTGCGTCAATTCATTGGGGTTCTTTGGTGTTCGGTGGGGTAAAAGTCCAAAGAGAATCTCCCGAAGGGACGCCGGAACGGGTGTGCGTCGATACCCTGCGGGCGCGCGCCCGTGTTCTCTTTTCCGAATGTGCGGTAGAGAAAAAACGTTATCTTAACATCTAACCACTTTCGGCCTGGTCCGCAACCGGCGCGGCGGCGCGCTTGCGCGACAGGGGCAAGCAACCTCGGAGTTCTTTGCTGTCGTGAATTTCCGCAGACTATTCTTTATCAAGTCTGTTCGGCCAGGATCGTTTCGAGTTGCTTCTTTAAATCAGGCAAATCTTTTTCGACCACTTTCCAGACAATTTCTGTGTCTGTTTCAAAATAACCATGCACCAGCACATGG
>JBARBA010000639.1:0-5736 GCA_049792555.1 Anaerolineales bacterium | reverse complement strand
CGGCGGGGTCTTATCGATGGTGTAGGCCTCGCCGCTGGTAAACCCGCCATTCAATAGATTGTCATCCGCATCTTTGATCGAACCGTTATCGACCACATCCAGGCGGATGCTGCCGTTTCCCGCGCCGGTGTTGACCGTCACGGTATAGGTATCGCCTGAACCGGTCAGGCTCGTGATGGTCGCGCCAGAGACGCCGGTGGTTGTCAGGGTAAAGTCGCTAACATCCACGCCGGTGACAGGCTCGGAGAATTTCACCGTAAAGTTTACGCTGGCAGATCCCGTGGGGTTGGGGGACGCGCGGGTGACGCCATAAACGACCGGCCTGTTCAGATCCACATCGTGGTTAAAGGAATAAGCGACGGTCAGTTTGGCCGGTGAATATTCCCCGCGTTCAAGGGCCACCACCCGCCGGTAGGGGATCTGGATGCCGGAACCGCCGATGCTGGCGGCGCTGGTTTGGAAGAGCAGCGCCAGCGGGTTGCCGTAATTCCAGCCGGTCGGCTGGACAATGGCCTCGATCACCGGGGCGATGTTGGGGGTAACGCGGCGCTCTCCCAAAATCCACGCATCGGTTGCCGGAAGATCCCATGACGTGGTCGCAGCGCCGGCGAGAAAGGCGCGGCTGGCCGGCGGCGGGTTGGATGCCGCAAAATCGGATGCATCGCCGGCAGCGCCAATGTTCACCGTCACCGGGTTGGCATAAGGCCCGTCCACCGAGAAAGTGAGGAAGGCATATTTTATGAATGCATGTTGGGGGATTTGGATCTTGTCGAACCGGAACCCGGCGGTGATCAGGCTGCCATCGGGACACGCGCCAAAATAGACTTCATTCCAGGCGGGCGAATTGGCAGGCAGGCCATTGCAGGCGTAACCGGGGAAAGGGGATAGGAGGGTGTAGGGGTTCAGGCTGGCATCGTCATTGACCGCTGCAATGCTGGTATGGACGGGAGGGTAGCCGTTGCTGCGCTCGATGTGCAGGAAGCGAATTTTACTTGTCAGTGGGAAAAAATCGTTGATGGACATTGACTCACGGTCATTTGTGTGCGCAGTCAGGTATGGAATGCCGCCCGCCATCTCGGTAACAAGCGCCGAATGATCCCAACTACCGTCATTCGCTCCATCTTTCAATTGAAACTGGACTACATCACCCACCATCAAGCCAGCAGGCAAGGGGTCATAAGGGTTTATTTCGCCGAGTAGTGTTGCTTCTGGTCCTGTATTGTATGCGTCCCGCCAGGTCTCCGGCCAATGATCCTGCGACATGTTCAAGATGCCCGGGTCGGTGAGGGTGGTGCGATCGAAGAAAAGGTTTACATTGATCCAGGCGCCGCTTGTTTGGTCGATTTCATCGGGCAGGTAATTAAGGTAAAACCACCCGGGGCCTGTGCCATCTCCCGGCCCATTCACATTGGCAGGATTTGGAATAAACATGCTGATATTGCCGCCCTCGTAAAGCGCCTGGGAAACAAAATTTTGGCAATCAGTTTTTGCAAAAGTAAAATAATCTGGGTTATATTGGTTGGCATCTTTGCTCCAATGTTGATGCGCATACGCAGCGGCCCCGGCCCGGTCATAAGGGTGCGATGAAGGGTCTTCGGGCAGGTTGTAGTCCAGCGCGATTACGGCGCGGTTTGCGTCTGGGCGGGGCGCGGCTTTGAGCGAATGCAACATGTCAGATGTGGCGCTGAGAATCTCCGTTGTTGATTTTTTGTTGCGCCGCAGTACGCCCCATAGATCATCATTGTAGCGATCCGAGACGATCTTCCACTGGCCCTTTTCTTTGCACAGCAGAATGGTGTGTTGGATGTTGGCCGCGCGCGAAACGATCGGTTGGGCGGGGTTGAGTTCCTTTGAAATTTCGTAAACCACCTCGTTGCCCTCGGCCAGGGAGACCGTCGCTGCCTGCCCGGATGCGTCCAGAGTCAGCGCCTGGAACTGCAGGGAATATTTGTAACTGACGTACCTGAGTTGATTCAATTGCGCGTTTTTGATCTCGACCGCCAGTTTGCTGCGTTCTTCTTGCAGGAAAACCTGCGCGGCGGCCGTGTTCGACAGCAGGTTGCCGAAACCGCTCAGTTGAAAGCCTTTTGGTTTCGAAGCGCTGCGCGCCTGGTAGCGCAGCTCGAAATAGGCGCGGATCACGCTTTTTAGCTTGACCTGTTCTTGCGCAGGCGCAACCCTGCCCGTCCCGCCCGGTTGTACGATTGGGGTATTGGTCGGCATGGGCGTCCCACCTACGCCCGTGTTGCTGGCTTGCGCAGGCGTCCCCGGTCTGCCAGCGAAAAGCAAGATGGCGACCACAATCACTGCCATCCATATAAAACGAGTAAACTTGTTCATATCAATTCAATCTCCTGTGATTCCTGGTTATGATGAAAAAAGGTATTCCTTTGTATTTGCCGCTGTAAGTTTATGGTTGCGGGGTAGCACTTAGAACAATCAATGGCAACTCCCCTAGATGCGTTTTCCTGTAGTTAAGATGGTCTAACATCTCACGGATTCTTCCATGAAATAAAGAGTCGCCATTGTAGTACAAGTGCAGTATTTTCTCCTGCACATCTGCCGAGAATAAATCAAGGTTATAATCCAGCCCTTTATACCCGCCAAATTTCACTTCTTGAATTGATCCATCTGTTTCAAGATAGACCACTAGAGGTTTTTCCCCCTCCACATTGCCGTTTTCGCACTGTGCCCAGACATAGACTTCCTGACTGGATCGTCCCAGAATATCCCATTCGCATAAGGCATTTGTAAAGCTAAAACTCGAACACTCTCCCCCTGCATCGCCAAACTCGCGAAAGACGCAGTTTGCCAATGCCGTCTGGTATTCCTTCCAGTGCGCCACTTGGGTTGCGTCGGGGGTCATAATGGGCGTAAACGACTGCGCTGGCAGCGGCGTGGCAACGATGGGGGGCGGTGTCGGGGTGAGTGGAACGGACGTATAGGTAGCTGTCGGCATGGGGGTGGCGGTTGGCGGCGCAACCAGCGGCGCGCAGGATGCCAGTAGGATCACCCAAAATGCGAGGATGGTGAAGCGGGTCTGCATGTTTTACTCCTTTGTGAATTTAGAAAGCGGTGTAAGCAAACTGCGCAGTGTGGCCCCGATTTTGCGAAGACGCGGGTTGTATCGCAGTTTTATTACCGGGCGAATATTACCCTATCTTTGGATGGGGTACCCCATCAAACGCGGCGAACTAGCCTGCGCGCCTGCAACCAGACCGAACATCACATCAGCGCTGGTATCACTGTCATCGGAAAGTGGGCTTGTATTCCGGCAAACATTACGATTGGCTGCAACTGTTATGTGGACGAATATGTTACCCCCGATGATTTTGGGACGTTGCAACTTTCCAGCGGGAATAGTATAAGAAAACCGGTTTCGTGAAAATCCACAAAAATCGTTTCCAGAAAGCGGCGTGCTTTCTTGGCGCATTGGCCTGAAAGCGCTATACTAATGTCGATGGCGCGGGCCTGCTCAAAGGGGAAGACTCGCTGACCCAGGCCATCGTCGATGAACACCGTCGGGGCGCAGGCCCTACGGGGTGACAACCCCGTCAAACCACAACCGAAAGGATTATTTCCATGAACGAAAACTATACCGAACCTGTGCTCCAACTGCTTACCCTGGGGGAGACCGACCTGCATGATGATCGGGATTACCTGAAGATGGGGTTCACGCCTGAACACATCCCCGAACTCATCCGCCTGGTGCAAGATGAAGTTCTGCGCAACTGGCCCGTTGAAAATGGCGTAGGCCAACCGCAAGCGTATGCCCAGGTTCATGCCTGGCGTACGCTGGCGCAATTGGGAGCTGCCGAAGCCGTCCCGGTTTTTCTTGGGCTGTTGCAGCGGATCGATGACGAGGAAGATGACTTTGTCGATGAAGAAATCCCCGTCATGCTGGGCAAGTTGGGCGCGCCGGCCATCGAACCCTGCCGCGACTACCTGGCTGACCAGGAAAACGACCAGTATGCGCGTTCAGCATCTGCGTTGGCCCTGGCTGAAATCAGCCTGCGCCACCCTGAAAGCCGGGACGCCTGCGTGCAGGCGCTTATGTCTGCCCTGGAAAACTACGCGGAGGATGACGAAACGGTCAATGCGTTTGTGCTGTCCTATTTGAGCGATCTGAAAGCGGTGGAAGCCGCGCCGTTGGCCGAAGAAATGTTCGCAGCCGGGTGCGTCGACCAAAGTATTGCCGGCGATTTTCAAGATTACCAGGTGCGGGCGGGGTTGCTTGAAGAACGACTCACTCCCCGGTTTGCCCAACGCCCGGTCAATTCGCCAAGCTGGGATGGTGAACTGCGTGAAAGCGGGGGGCTGCGCAAACCCAAACTCTCGAAAGAGAAGCAGAAAAAGGAAAAAGCCAAAGCCAAGCAAGCCAAAAAGGCCCGCAAGAAGAACAAAAAACGCTAACCGGATTTCAGCCCGGATCCGGGCGGGGGCGGTGGCGATTGTCCTGAGTGGTGAACCCTTGTGGGGCGCCGATCTGCCCTGCGGGTACATGCCGTCCTGACCCTCCTGTTGGGCGCTTGTTGGCAGGTTTAGCATTGTCGATAGGTGTAGTCATTTTCAAGCTCCACTAAATCGATAAGGAACGGTCTATGAGCGATGACAAACCGACCAGCGCAACCCAGAGCAGGCCCCCGAACAACACAGTTCGCCAACCTGCGCGACGGCTGAAAACTTCGGGAAAGAACACTGCGCTGAGCCAAATTGAGGAAAAAGCAAGGCTGCTTTGGGAGAATAGATTTGTTGTGCGCAGGCCAGTCCCAATTATTAAGCCCAACACCAGCCCGACCAGACCAGACCAACCCTTAATTCCACCGCTAGTCAGTAAACAAACTGCTATAGCGATTGCCAGACTAATTTCCCAGGCTGGGGTCAAGTCGTTAAAAAGTCCCGAATGCGCCATTGCTTCACTGATTACTACTCCGACTATGAAGGTAACAGTTCCGAGAACCCCGGCGATAATCTGGCGGCGTCCGCGTCCCTGACAAAGACTAAGCGCCAGGAAACTGGTCGAAAGTAATAGAAAAGCCAGCACCGAAAAGAATATTCCTAACGGTATATTCTGGGAGAACAAAGCCATGCCGCTGTCAACGCGAGGCGGCAACGAGATGGTCGTTGTTAAGGTGGCCCAGGCCCCGACTGCGTTTAGATGGCCGCCAAGAAAAGCGAGTATCAACATAATCGCCATTCTTTTCGCAGATGTTTTGTTGGCAGGTTCAGTATTGTCGATAGATGTAGTCATTTTCAATCTCCACTTTTTGTTTCATAATGGTCCTCCGAAGGGAGGTTGAAGGATAGGATGGCGTTGCAGCTATGTTCCATCGTATCATAATGGCTTGGGGGGTACTCCCGCTGCTGCGGCGGGTTCCAGTTGTCCATGATAAACGCAAAGAGCCTTGTGAGAAACAGGGTTCTCCCCTGTATTTGTATAGGGGTTTTCCCCTATAATGTTTGACGGGTTTCACGCTTTGGCGCAAGCGGGCGGGAACTTTGCACTTTGAGTTGGGGGACGGCATGTTTTCTTGGCGTATTGGCCTGAAAGCGCTATACTAAACCACAGATATGTATAACAAAAGGAAACAGCCATGCACGCAACCCTTTCATCAAAAGGCCGGGTGCTGGCCCTGAGTAAAACGAAGGCCCTGCGGGGTGACAACCCCGTCAAACCACAACCGAAAGGATTATTTCCATGAACGAAAACTATACCGAACCTGTGCTCCAACTGCT